>CAXSEU010000001.1:0-15298 GCA_964236485.1 uncultured Lichenihabitans sp.
TAGCAAGAACCTATAGCGCGGTCCTCATCGATCGCATCAGGGTCATACGACCCGCCGAGCGCAATCTCGCCAAGCGGTTCATCACCATGATCGACACGTTCTACGACGAGCGCGTGAAGGTGATCGCCTCCGCCGAGGCCGAACCCTTGGATCTCTACCAGGCCGAGGAGGGGCGGGAGGCCTTCGAATTCGCCCGTACCGCGTCCCGGCTTCAGGAAATGCGCTCGGCGGAGTATTTGGCCTTGCCGCACGGCCACGGCCGGTCCTCGGGCAATTCGAGCGGCCTCGTCGAAACCTGAGCGCCCGCTCGGCTTCATCGAATGCAATCGGGAACACCTTGAGGGACGGTCATGGACCAGGAAACGTCAACGCGCCCGCGCACCCGCGCTGTCCTGCGGGTCGTCCTCGCGGCGATCTATTTCGGCATCGGGCTGGTTCACCTCACGACACCGGACGCCTTGCTGGTCATCATGCCAAGCTGGGTGCCGCAACCGCGCAACGTGGTACTCGTGACGGGGGTCTGCGAACTCTTCGGCGCCGTGGGTCTGATGACCGCGCGCTTCCGCTGGTGGGCGGGCGTGATGCTGGCGCTCTACGCGATCTGCGTCTACCCGGCCAACATCAAACACGCGATGGACAACGTCGACATCCCCTCTCTGCCGTCCTCCTGGTGGTACCACGGCCCGCGGCTGGCCTTCCAGCCGGTCTTCGTCTGGTGGGCGCTCTTCGTGGGCAGGGTCATCGATTGGCCGTTCGCTCGCCGCGACGGAGGTGCGTGAGGCACGGGCGACACGCCGGCGGCGCGAGCGCCTTGCCGGATTTCGGGCTTTCTGCTATGCGCCTTGCCGGTTGCGGAGAAGTTTCCCGGTGCCTCATCTCGGGCCAGGGATTTCCGCAGCCGAACCCAGAGCTTCCGCACGCCGGCCCAGGCACCGGCCCGCCCTCCGGGGTGGCGGGTCCTTCATCGGACCGCCGGCGTGAGGAAGCCCCTTGCAACACCAACCGCCGGTGCAGCCCGGACGTCCCGGGCTTTCAGGAGAATAGATGTCCGCAGTTGTTTCATCCTTCACGCCCTCGCGTGACGATTTCGCCGCGTTGCTCGACGAGAGCTACGGCAAGAACGAAGCTTTCGAAGGCACCGTGGTCAAGGGGATCATCGTCGCCATCGAGAAAGATGTCGCCGTGATCGACCTCGGTCTGAAGACCGAAGGCCGCGTGGCGCTCAAGGAATTCACCAGCAACGGCCGCGAGGAGGCGCCGGGGATCGGCGACGAGGTCGAGGTCTATCTGGAGCGTATCGAGAACGCGCTGGGCGAGGCCGTGATCTCGCGCGACAAGGCGCGCCGCGAAGAAAGCTGGGTCAAGCTCGAGAAGGCTTTCGAGAAGCAGGAGAAGGTCGAAGGCATCATCTTCAACCAGGTCAAGGGTGGCTTCACGGTCGATCTCGACGGCGCTATGGCGTTCCTGCCGCGCAGCCAGGTCGACATCCGGCCGGTGCGCGACGTCGCGCCGCTGATGGGCGTGCCGCAGCCCTTCCAGATCCTAAAGATGGATCGCCGGCGCGGCAATATCGTCGTATCGCGTCGCACGGTACTCGAGGAATCCCGCGCCGAGCAGCGTCATGAGATCGTGGCCAACCTCGAAGAGGGTCAGGTCATCGACGGCACCGTCAAGAACATTACCGATTACGGCGCATTCGTTGATCTCGGCGGCATCGACGGCCTGCTGCATGTGACCGATATCGCCTGGCGCCGCGTCAACCATCCGACCGAGGTGCTGACCATCGGCCAGACCGTCAAGGTCAAGATCATCAAGATCAACCACGAGACGCACCGCATCTCGCTGGGCATGAAGCAATTGCTCGAGGACCCGTGGCAAGGCATCGAGGCCAAGTACCCGATCGATCTCAAGCTCAACGGCCGGGTGACCAACATCACCGACTACGGCGCCTTCGTGGAGCTGGAGCCCGGGATCGAGGGCCTCATCCACGTCTCGGAAATGTCCTGGACGAAGAAGAACGTGCATCCGGGCAAGATCGTCTCGACCAGCCAGGAAGTCGAGGTTCAGGTGCTCGAGGTGGACGCCGTCAAGCGCCGCATCTCCCTCGGGCTCAAGCAAACGCTGTCGAACCCCTGGGAGAGCTTTGCGGAGCGCTTCCCTGTCGGCGCGGTCGTCGAGGGCGACGTCAAGAACAAGACAGAGTTCGGTTTGTTCATCGGCCTCGAGGGCGACGTGGACGGCATGGTCCATCTTTCGGACCTCGACTGGAACCGGCCGGGCGAGCAGGTCATCGACGACTACAAGAAGGGCGATATCGTCAAGGCGCAGGTTCTCGATGTCGATGTCGAGAAGGAGCGCATCTCGCTCGGCATCAAGCAGCTTGCGGGCGATCCCTTCGTGTCGCGGGCCGGCGAAGAGCCCAGCGCGTCGGGTGACCTGCGCAAGGGCGCCATCGTGACCTGCGAGATCATCGAGGTGAAGGAAGGCGGCGTCGACGTGAAGATCGTCGGCACTGATCTCACGGCGTTCCTCAAGCGCAATGAACTGGCGCGCGACCGCAACGACCAGCGGCCGGAGCGTTTCGCCGTTGGCGAAAAGGTCGATGCCCGCATCACGCTGTTCGACCGCAAGGCGCGCAAGATCGCCGTGTCGATCAAGGCGCTGGAAGTAGCCGAGGAGAAGGAGGCGATCGCGACCTACGGTTCGGCCGACTCAGGCGCTTCCCTGGGCGACATCCTGGGCGCCGCCTTGAAGGCCCGCGTCGACACTGAGGCCAAGCCCAAGGCTAAGTAGCCCTCACGACAAGACCGGCTTCGGCCGTTTCGAACCCGCGCGGAAAATCTTCCGCGCGGGTTTTTCGATTCCGGAGTTTCGATGCGGGCGATCGGGATCGATTTCGGCACGACCAACAGCGCGGTCGCGGTCGTGGGCGACGATGGCGAGGTGGCGAGCCTCTCCTGGCCCTCGGCCACGGGGCCGGTCGGCGTCTTCAGGACGGCACTGGCATTCTGGAGCGAGGGCCGGGTGCCGCGATCGGTGATCCGCCACGTCGGCGGCCCGCAAGCCCTGGAGCGTGCCGTGTTCGGCCACGGCAACATTCGCTTCATCCAATCGGTCAAGACTTATCTAGGAAGCCGGGCCTTCGCCGAAACGCGGCTCTACGGCAAGGCCTTCTCCATCGAAGCCTTGATCGCGATCTTCCTCGGCCACCTGATGTCCGACCACGCGGGGCTGGCCGACGGCGATGTGGCGATCGCGGCCGGCCGGCCGGTGGTGTTCGCCGGAGAACGGCCCGACGAAGCGCTCGCGGTCGAGCGGTTGGCCGCCTCATTCGCGCGCGCGGGCCTGCGCAACGTCGAACTCGCCTACGAACCGCTCGGCGCCGCCTACTGGTACGCCCGCGATCTCACCCGCGACGAAATCGTTCTGGTCGCCGATTTTGGCGGCGGAACGAGCGACTTCTCGGTCATCCGCTTCCGTCGCGGCGCTGGGCGGCGTGAGGCAGTCGCGCTCGCTCACGGCGGCGTCGGCATTGCGGGAGACACGTTCGACCATCGGCTCATCGAGCATTTCGTCGCCCCGCAGCTCGGTCGCGGCTCGCATTACCGCTCCTTCGACAAGCTGCTGCCGATCCCCGCCTATATCCATGCCGCCTTTTCCCAATGGCACCGGCTCTCGTGGTTGAAGGCGCCCCAGACCATGGCTGAGCTGAAGCGGCTTTGCGCCGCCAGCGACCGCCCGGCCGAGATGGGGAAATTGATCGACTTCGTTGATCTCGACCTCGGCTTCGAGCTCTATCAGGCCATCAGCGCCGTCAAGGTCGAGCTTTCCGAGGCCGAGACGGCGGAACTCGCCTTCGACAGCGCCGGCATTTCGCTCTCGGCCACGGTCACCAGAACGGCGTTCGAACGGCTGATCGCGCCCGACCTCGCCCGCATCGCGGAGGCGGCCGACGCCACGCTGGCGCGCGCCGGCCTGCGGCCGGGCGACATTGGTGCCGCCTTCCTGACCGGCGGCACATCGCAGGTTCCCGCCGTCCGCCAGATCTTCGCCGACCGCTTCGGTGAAGGCAGGTTGAAGACCGCTCATCCGCTCCAATCCGTCGCGTCGGGATTGGCGCTCTACGCCGCCGACCGGGCGCGTCAGGGCTGAGGAGGCCAGTCGAGCCCGCCAAAACCAGCCTCTTGCGCGATGTCGCCGAACAGGTTCTGGGGAGGTGGCGCCTTATCCCGCTGATCGACCGCCGCCGCCATGGCCGAGGCCAACATATGGAGGTTTTCGAAGGACGAGCATGACCGAGGAGGTTGTCGAGAGGCCGGCAAGGCGAATCGTCATCGAAATATCGCAATCCGCGGCCATATTGGGATTGCGAGGAGTCCTATCAAAGGAGTTCGCCGATGAGCGCCATTCAACATCGCGCTCCGCAGCCTGGAATGGCGCTCGCTCAGCACGAGCCGCCCAGGATCGTCGAGTTCGAACCGATCCCCGACGTGTTCAAGCCGCGCAAGCCATCACCCTTCAACTTGGATCTGGGCGAGGTCATTCCGGCGTCCGAGGTCGAGGAGTTGATCCAGGCAGGCCAGATGACCTTTCATTGCGTAGGGGATACGGGCGGGGTCAAACGTCCCGAGACTCAGGCGCTCGTGGCACAGGGGATGGAATTGTCCCTCGAAACCGACAAGATGGCCGCGGCGTTCTGCTATCATTTGGGCGACGTTGTCTATTATACAGGCGAAGTCGAGGAATACTGGCCGCAGTTCTATGAGCCTTACGACAAGTATCCGCTGCCGATCGTCGGCATCCCAGGCAACCATGACGGTGAGAAACAAAAAGCTGATTCGGTATCCTTGCTCGGCTTTTACACGAACTTTTTAGCCGCGCCCGATACGACCGTACATGAATCGCGCGATAGCGGCCGCAAGGCGGCGGCCCAGCCGTGGTTCTTTTGGACTCTCGACACGCCCTTTGCCACTATCGTCGGACTCTACACCAACGTCCCGGAACATGGACGGATCAGCGACGAGCAGCGTGCCTGGTTTCACGACCAGATGGCCAAGGCGGCGCCCGACAAAGCCCTAGTCGTCGCCCTGCACCATCCCGTTTATTCGTTCGACAAATACCACAGCGGCAGCCCCGAGATGGCAACGGAACTGCAGGGTGTGATCAATGCATCCCAACGGGTTCCAAACATGGTTTTGTCAGCCCATGTCCACAATTATCAGCGGATCGAACTCCAGATCGGCGCGCGCACGATCCCGTTTTTCGTCATCGGCAACGGCGGATATTGGAACTTGCACTATCTCGCCTCGGCACCGGGGTTCCAGGATCCCGAGACCGGAGCCAAGCTGATCAAGGCGATTGACAGCCGTCACGGCTTCATGACGTTCAACATAAGCGCCCGCGTCATCAACGGGCACTTCACGACGGTCCCGCGTCCGCAGGAATCCTGGAGCGATCCCCACGCTTACGATTCCAATTTCGACGTTTTCAGCTATTCGGCGGAACCGTTTCGGCTTGCCGAAGGCCAGGCCGCGACCCTTATTCCCGCCGATGGCGCTCACGCGGCCGTGCGCGGCACGAACCCGCATCACCAGCCGGAACCGACCCGCAAGACGACCGCCTTGAGGGCTCATGCGCGGCGGACGCATGCGCGGCTGATCGGCTCACGGTCTGCCTAGGTCGGTCGGTCGAGCCCTCGGCTCCTCCGTCGACTGACCACATGGGGCGTTGGCGACTGTTCGCATCGGCTTGCTAGCGCACCCCTTCACCGTTAAGTCTCCGGCCTCGAATTCCCGCCCGGAGTAAAATTGCCATGTCGATGCCCTCCGGCTCAACGGCCGACTATCTCGTCGATCGCCGCCGCCTCCGCCGCAAGGTGACCTTCTGGCGGGTCCTGGCGGTCGTTGTGGCGGGGGCGGCGTTTGTCGGCCTTTCGGTGCAGGGCCGTGCCCATCTGGTTCATGACCTCACGCCGCACATCGCGCGGGTGCGGATCGGCGGCCTCATCACGGGCGACGATGAAACTCTGAGGCTTCTGCGCGAGGTCGGTGCATCGAAAGCTTCGGCGCTGATCCTCGAGATCGAGAGCCCCGGCGGAACCACGGTCGGATCGGAGCGGGTCTATGACGAAATCCGCAAGGTGGCGGCGAAGAAGCCGGTGGTCGCCGAGGTGGACACGCTGGCGGCGTCCGGGGCCTATATCGCGGCGCTCGGCGCGGACCATATCGTGGCTTACGGCAACTCGCTCGTGGGCTCGATCGGCGTCCTGTTCCAGTTCCCCAACGTCTCGGGTCTGCTGGACAAGGTCGGCGTCAAGGTCGAGGAGGTCAAATCCGCTCCCCTCAAGGCGGCGCCCAACGGCTTCGAGCCGACCAGCGATGCGGCGCGCGCCGCCTTGGCTTCGCTTGTGGACGATAGTTTTTCCTGGTTCAAGGACCTGGTCAAAACCCGACGCGGCATGACGGACGCCGAGCTGACCGCCGTCGACGACGGGCGGGTCTTTACGGGGAGGCAGGGCCTTCCCTTGAAGCTGATCGATGAGCTCGGCACCGAACAGACCGCCGTCGCTTGGCTCGAGACGACGCGAAACGTCGGCAAGAACTTGCCGATCCGCGACTACAGGCCGAACCGTGGCCGGACGCTTTTCGGCCTCTTCACGCTGGCGGCCGGTGCCGCGGACCGGATGGGGTGGCCAACGGCCGCCGAGATCGTGCGTCAGGTGGGCGTGGCGGCAGAGGCGCCTCGGCTTGACGGTCTCGTGTCGGTTTGGCAGGGTGACGCTGGCGAGCGTTAGGTTTTGACGGAGGGACCGTTCGGCCTCGGGACGGAGTGGGGGCGCAGGTGATCAAATCCGAACTCGTCCAGCAGGTCGCGGAATTGAACCCGCACCTCTATCAGCGAGACATCGAGAAGATCGTCAACGCGATCCTGAACGAGATTACGGAGGCCATGGTGCGAGGCGATCGTGTCGAGTTGCGCGGCTTCGGGGCTTTCTCGGTGAAGCGTCGGGACGCGCGTCCGGGACGTAACCCGCGGACCGGCGCTCCTGTCGACGTGAACGAAAAGGCGGTCCCGTTCTTCAAGACCGGCAAGGAAATGCGCGAGCGTCTGAATCAGCGGCTATAGGACCCCTCCGGTGGGTTCAGCGGTTCTGCCTCATCGTCGGCTCGGCCAGCCCTCCACAGGTGAACGAATGAAGACCTTCCTCAAGGCCGTGATCCTTGTGCCGATCGCGATCCTGGCGGTTGCATTCGCGGTCGCCAACCGGCAGGTCGTAGCCGTCTCTTTCGACCCGTTCGCGGTCGCGGAGCCCACATTCGCCGTCGTCGCGCCGATGTTTCTGCTGATCTTCTTGCTGTTGATGGCGGGCGTGGTGATCGGCGGTGCGGCGGCTTGGCTGGGGCAGAGCCACTATCGCAGAGCCGCCCGCCGCGCACAGACCGAAATCGACGATCTTTATGGCGAAATCGAGCGCCTGAAGACCGAACTCGCCATCCAGGCGCGGCAGATCACGGACTTCCGTCCCAAGGCGCTGACGGGGGCGATGGCCGACTACGACGCTTGACCGAGATCAAGTCGTTTCAGCGGACGACATCGATCGGCTCTTGACCTCCCCGATCTCGTGGAGGCGCTCGCCGAAGGGTCCCGACGGGAGGGCGGAGGACCGGCGAGGCACCATCATGAGATCGGCGCAGGCGCCAGGCACGGGGCGCAACTCCTCATGTCGGGCTGACGCCTGGGGCGCCCGGCGCCGGACATTACCTCGGGACCAGATCGTCAATGTTTTCCCCGGGAACCGGGAGGGGACCCATGTCGATCTCGTCGGGCCTTTTCGATGCCCATGCGCGAAGCCGACGACGAGGCATTTCGCCGCGCGCGCATTTTCGTCGACACGCCGGCGGCGCCGCACGAGGGCGGCGATGTCGCGCTGGGCTGCCGCAGCGGAGCCATAGCGGCGACGCAGCTGATCGGAGATTTGCACGACCTCTGCCGACGTACGATTCCGGATCGGCGGCCGCCCGACGAGGTTACCCTCTTCAAGTCCGTCGAGACGGCGACGATGATCTCTCCGCCGCTACGCTGGTGTGGCGGCGGAGCCGGGCAGGGCTTGAGCTATCCTATCCGGATGCCGCCAAGGCTGCCGCGGGGTCGGCCCAGGCCACGAACGGCCCGTTCTTGTAGCCGGGCTTTCCGTAACCGAAGGACTGACCATCCGGTTGCAGCACCACACCGCCCGCTGCCCGCAGAACGGCGTCGCCAGCGGCCGTATCCCACTCCATCGTCGTGCCGAAGCGCGGGTAGAGATCGGCTTCGCCGTCCGCCAACACGCAGAATTTCAGCGAGGATCCGGCCGCGCGACGGTCGCCGATCGGAAGGTTTGCCAAGAAGCGCTCGGTCGCCGGGTCGGTATGTGACCGGCTCGCCAGAGCGGTCCAGTCACCCGCGGGGCAGGCCCGCGTCCGCAGCGGCCGCCGTTCGCCCGGGCTCGGCAAGGTCGTGCCGGGGGCTACGGTGCAGCTCCAGGCCTTCGTGCCGGCCGCCCAGAGGCGGGACAGGGCGGGCGCATAGACGGCCCCGGCGATCGGTACAGTGCCTTCGATCAGGGCGATATTGACCGTGAACTCGCCATTGCGGCTGATGAACTCCCGCGTGCCATCGAGCGGGTCGACCAGGATGTAGCGGCCCACCACGGAAGGTTTTCCGTCCTTGGCACATGCCTCCTCGGCAACGATCGGCACGTCCGGAACGAGACGCGTCAGCTCGCCTATGATGAGGGCCTCGCCCACCTCGTCAGCTTCGCTGACCGGGCTCTCGTCCTCCTTCAGGCGGATGTCGCCCGCGCCTCGGTCGTATACGTCCATGATCGCGGCGCCCGCCTTGACGCAGATGGCGGCGAAGATCTCGGCAAACCCGTCCGACGCTTGAGTCAAATCGGAAACAGAGGCCTCCATCGTCACGTCGCCATCGCTCCGTCTTGCTGTCCCGGTAAGCCGCGCCTCGGGTGCCCGCGTTTCAAACCCGGGTAGCTTAGCGTATCAGGTTGGATCCTTGGCGGGAACCGATTCGTTCCGGCGTCCGGCCGAGGGGCCGGCGACGCCTCGCTTCGCCGCCTGATCTCGCCGGCGCCGGACCGCGCCTCGCAACGGAAGCGCTTCATGACACTCGTCGCTCTGGATTCCCTCGACCTGGCCGCCCTCCTGTGCTCGCGCGTCTGTCACGATGTCATCAGCCCGGTCGGCGCGATCGTGAACGGCCTCGAGGTTCTCGATGAAGAGAAGGATCAGGACACCCGCACCTTCGCCATGGAACTCGTGAAGAAGAGCGCCATGATGGCTTCGGCGAAACTGCAATTCTGCCGGCTGGCTTTCGGCGCCGCCGGCTCTGCCGGGGCTTCCATCGACACGGGCGATGCCGAGACGGTCACACGTGGCCTCTTCGGTGATGACAAGGTGAAGCTGGAATGGAAGGTGGCACGTGTTCTGATGCCCAAGAACAGGGTCAAGCTCATCCTCAACCTTTGCCTGATCGCGGCTGCAGCCGTTCCGCGGGGAGGCACGATCTCGGTGTCGGTCGCCGGGGAGGAGGCTTCCCAGACGATCCGCCTCGAAGCCAGGGGTCAACTCGCCCGCGTGGCGCACGGGATTCAGGCTTTGCTGGCTGGCGAGCCCGAAAGCGGCACCGTCGACGCCCACGTGATCCAGCCTTACTTCGCCGGCCTCGTCGCGCGTTCGGTCGGCATGGCCGTGACGATCCTCGCCGAGGGAGACGGCGTCGTCATCGAAGCCAGACCGCGGGCCGCGGATGGGATGGACACGGGCGACGGGAAGGCGTCCGATCCGAACCTCGGCGGCCCGGATTTCAACGCTCTTTAAGACTTGTCCATCATGTTGAGCATCGTCGGGCCGCGACGGGCCTTCGGCGGAGCCCCGCGATGACGCAGATCCTGGTCGTTGACGATTCCAGCGTGATCCGCAAGGTCGCACGACGTATCTTCGAGGGGCTGCACATGGAGACCTCGGAGGCCGACAATGGGCAACTGGCGCTCGATGCCTGCGCGGTCTCGATGCCCGACGCGATCCTGGTCGACTGGCAGATGCCGGTGATGGACGGCTTCGCGTTCCTCGACGAGGTTCGGCGACTGCCGGGCGGGCACAAGCCGAAAATACTGTTCTGCACGACCGAGAACGACCCCGCACACATCGCGCGGGCGGTCCAGTCCGGAGCGACCGACTACATCATGAAGCCCTTCGACAAGGACATCATGCGGGCCAAGCTCGAAAGCATCGGCCTGGTCTGAACGCGGCCACGCCGTGCCGGCTCACGCTTCGTTCAATGGATGAAGATCCCGGACCATCGCCTTCATCCGTTCGTCGAGGACGTGCGTATAGATCTGAGTCGTCGAGATGTCCGCGTGGCCGAGCAGTTCCTGCACGACCCGGAGATCCGCGCCGTTCTGCAGGAGATGGCTGGCGAATGCATGGCGCAGGACGTGAGGACTGATGTCTGCCGATCCCAGGCCGGCGGCCGCTGCGATGGCCTTGAGGTCGCGGGCGAACAACTGACGGGTCAGGTGCCCGCTCGCGCTGTCGGCCGGGAAAAGCCACGGGCTCGCCTCGAAGAGTTTGGCGGACGGTGCCGAGCGGGCCGCGTCCCGATAGACGCCGATGGCCTGCTTGGCCGGCTCCGACAAAGGCACCAGTCTCTCGCGGCCTCCCTTGCCCCTGACGGTCAGGGTGTCGATGCGGCCGGTCGCGGCCCGGGCCGCCGAGCGGGGCAGGGCGACGAGTTCCGAAACGCGGAGCCCCGTGGCATAGAGCAGTTCCATCAGGCAGTGCAGCCGTGCGGCGCGAAGCCGCTCCGCAGGCGGTTGCGACGCGTCTGCGACGCTTTCCTGTGCGACATCGAGGAGACGCGTCACGTCCTCCTGGCTCAGGGTCTTCGGTAGTGGTCGACCACGGCGCGGGCCTTCGAGCACCAAGGCAGGATCGTCGCTCCGATGCGCTTCGGCGAAGAGGAACTTGTGAAACTGCCGAATGGCGGAGAGCCGGCGCGCGCTCGACGACGCTTTGAGGCCGCGACGATCGATGTCCGCCAGGTAACGCCGGACCGCCGCCGTGTCGACCCGCAATGGATCCGACGCTTCGCCTCGCAGGAAGCCGCTATAGTCTTCGAGATCCCGCCGATAGGCGTCCAGCGTGTTCCTCGCGGCGCCACGCTCTGCGACGAGCATATCGAGGAAGAGAGCCACGAGCTGGTTGGGGGGCGGCACAGTCATTTGTTGAGGTTGCCCGAGGGTATGGCCTGCTCCATCGGCCGCGGCGACACCTCGACGAAGGTCACCAGCGCGACCATGCCGGCATAGACGAGCGCACCGATGAAGGCGGCGATCACCAGGAACCTTACCAAACTCGGCAAGCGCACAGTCTCCAGTGATCCCGCAATCCTGGATCACGACCGTCATCCTACCGCCAGGATATGAACGCGGCGTGAGTCGCCCGCGCGGCGCGGGTCAGGAGGCGAGACCCACCGACTTCAACGCTTCGGCTTGTCGTCGCGCGAGGGCGTGTTCGTCGAAGCCCGCGATGGCTTCGTTGAAGAGGCTGAAGTAGTTCAGCTCCGCTCGGAGGTGCAGGAATACCGAACCCAGACCAATGGCCGCACGGTCCATGAAGACGAACTCGCGCGGCACCTTCACGGGCCCCATGGTCTTCAGCGCGGTATGCACCCGGAACGCCTCCTTTCGCCCGTATTGTCCCGGCTCGATGCCGTCGGCGACGGTCCGCACCCGATCGTCGAGGATCGGCCCGTAGATGAAGCGCGCCCAGATGTTCAGCGTGTCGATCAGCGCGTTGGTAAGTCCCTTGAACCCCCATGTCTCGTAGGCCGACACCACGCGAGCCCGGTCGTCGGTGCGAAGGCCTTCGTAAAGAGCCACGACCCCGCCGACGAACTTGGGCGGGAAGACGCGGACGCAGCCGTAATCGAGAAGGTTGATGCCGCGAACCTCTCCGCTCGGCCCGTCGGGTTCGGACCAGATCGAATAGTTTCCGAGATGCGGGTCGCCATGGATGACGCCGAACTTGGCGAACGGCAGCCACCACGCCTTGAACATCGCCGTGGCGATGACGTTGCGCGTCCCCAAGGGCGCACCCTTGAAGGACATCAGTTTGCCGCCCTCGAGCCACTTCATCGTGAGCAGACGATCCGTCGAAAGCCCTGCGAGAACATCAGGCACGCGAACCGCGTCGGTTCCTCCCAGCATCAGTCCGTAGAGTGCCGCGTGGCGAGCCTCGCGGCGATAGTCGAGCTCTTCGCGGACGCGGGCGCCGATCTCCTTGATGGCATCCCTGGCATCGAGTGCCGGACTCATCCGGCGATGGATGGCGAACAGGACGTCGAGCTGCGAGAGGTCCGCCTCCACGGCCGAGGCCATGTCGGGGTATTGAAGCTTGCAGGCCAGAGACTCTCCATCGTGGCTCACGGCGCGATGGACCTGTCCGAGCGAGGCGGCCGCGGCAGGTTTCGGATCGAAGCTGCGAAACTTCGATTCCCAGTCGGCGCCGAGTTCCGCCATCATGCGCCGCCGCACGAAGCCCGCCCCCATGGGCGGCGCATCGTTCTGCAGCTTCGAGAGCGCCTCGGCATATTCGGCCGGGATCGCATCGGGGATTGTCGAGAGCAGTTGCGCCACCTTCATGAGCGGACCCTTGAGCCCGCCGAGCGCACGCGTCAGCGCGAGCGCATTGCTGTTCTGATCGCTCTCGCGGCCGAGAAGGCGGGTCCCGGCAATGCGGGCCGCCACACCACCCACGTTGGCACCGACGCGGGCGTAGCGCGCCGCGCGGGCCGAAAAGCGATTCTGTTCAGGGTCGGTCATCTGCTGCCGTCGGTTGGTCCGCCGGTGGCGGCTCACACCGGAAGGTGTGCAGCGGCAGGTCGATTGTCGAGTGCCCGGGCCAGCCCGGAGAGCAGCCCCATTGCCGCAGTGGAGACGTCGCGTGCGCCCCGCGTGCGCATGTCGCCAGCCGGCACGAATCGCATCAAGACGCGGGCCGCATACCGGATCCGGGCAGCGTTCACTCGGCTGCCTTCACCTCGACCGATCCCGGCGCGCTACGTCCGAAGCGCTCCGGTCGGTACATGTCCTCGATCGTCGCCGGCGGATGAACGAAGCGTCCCGGCGTGACGGCCCTGACCATGTAGGCCACCGTGAAGAAGGCGGGTTGATCCGACGTCCGGTCGAAGGCGGCCACGAAGCGGTCGTCGCGAAACTCGGTGTGAGTGGGCTTCACGTCGTCCGTGACGTCGTCGGGCAGGTTCCGCACGGTGCCGCTTTCGACGAGATCGGGGTTGTCGATCTCGAACCCGGCCGGGAGGGGGTCGGTCAGCAGCAGCCTCGCGGGCCTGGCTTCGTCTTCCGTCATCTTGAGCACGACCAGGAAACGGTCGTTCTGCTTGGCGCTCGAGGGGCTGGTGGGCGTCCCGTCCGGCTTGTAATACCGGCGTTCGACCGTGTAGCAGTGGCCCGCCGCTGGTTCGCTGCGGACGAGTTGCCCGGCCGTCGTCAGGACCACGGTGAGCGGCGTGTTCCCGGCATTGGCGATGATCGCGGGCTTGCCGGCAAGCCGGCGGGCCGCGAAACTCCGGTAAAGCGGACCCTTGTGCGCCTGCCCGTCGACCGCGAGTGACAGATCGCGGTTCTGGGTCTCGGTCGCCTGCGCGGCCAGCACCATCCAGGCCTGTTCCTGCGTGGTCGTCGGAAAGGGCGCGCGCTGTGCCTCTTCCACGAGGCCTCCGATTCGAGCGAGGCTTCCGGGCAAGCCAGCTTCCGCCACCAGCGTCAGCAGACCGGCCGCGTCCCTCAGGCGCGAGCCATAGTCGAAGCGGTAGTCGCGCGGGTCCTTGGCGGCTTCCAGCGTGTTCGCGGCGCTCCCGAACACCTCGGCCGCCCGCCCTCGGTCGCCGAGCATGGCAAGGGCGGCACCGATCTGCGCCTGGGCCAGCGGGGTCGAGAACTCGGCGAGCCGCGTCGCCGCCAGGTAGCGCAGGTCGCCGAGCACCGGCCGCCCGTTCCGTGCAAGGACATAGGACGCATAGGCGAGCGACAGGGCGTCGTCGTTCTTCGCATCGGCATTGTTGGCGGCGAAATTCCGCAGCCGGTCGAGCCCCGAGTCGAAGGCTTGCGGCGGCACCGCATGCCCGGCGTCGCGGGCGCGCGTCAGGAAGTCCATGACATAGCTGTCGAGCCAGATGTTCTGGCTTTCGGCATCCGCCGACCAGGCGCCGAAACTTCCGTCCGAGGTCTGCCGCCCCAGCAGGGTCGCGATGGCGGTATCGACCCGGGCCGGAAGATCCGGGTCGAGTGCGAGGTCTTGCGACGATGATAGCCTGCCGAGCGAAAGCAGCGGCAGGGCGCGACTGACGATCTGCTCGGAACAGCCGACCGGGTAGCGATCGAGCGCCAGCAGAAGCGCCGGCACGTCGATGCCCCCGAAGGGTGACACGGCCGCCGAGACGCTGCCGGAGCCCGGCACGAAATCGGCCAGGAGGTCGTCGGACAGGGTGAGACTCGCACCGGGGCCAAGCTCGCGGATGTCCCGCCGGAACACCGTGGGCGACCCGGTCTCGATCGGTATCGCGAAGTCCTGCGCGTAGGAGAAATCCGGCCCCTTCAGTGTGGTGCCGAGAACCGCGGTGCCAAGACCCGTCGCGGTCAGAGGCACGTCGAGGCCGGCCCGCGTCGCGACATCGAGCTTCACGATCTGGTCCAGCTTGTCGGCCGGGAAGAACCACGGGCCCGTGGGATCGAGGCTCAAGGCGTAGGATCCCGGTGCGCCCTCGACGTTATCGAGTTCGAAATGCGCTCTTGCCTGATCCCCGAGATTGAGGAAGCGGGGCAGCGTGCCGGCGACGACCACGGGATCGCGGACGACGATGTCGGCCTCGGCGCTGCCCGTGCGGGATTTCGACCAGGCGACGGCCGCCACCCTCACAGTGCCGTTGAACGCCGGGATGTCGAAATCCACTTTCACGGTGCCGTCCGGCCCGACCTTGACGATGCCGGAGTACCGCGCGAGCGGCGCCTGCGTGGGTTTCTCGCTGCCGATTTCGCCGGCACTGTCGCCGCCGGAGCGGATCGCCCCGCGCGCGACTCCCAGCCCGTCGATCAGCATGCCATAGACATCGCGGATGTCTGTTCCGAGCGCATGCTGGCCGAAGAAGAAGGCACCCGGACTCGGGGTTTCATAGCGCATGAGGTTGAGAATGCCGACGTCGACGGCGGAAACGGTGACCTCCG
>CAXSEU010000001.1:15308-26096 GCA_964236485.1 uncultured Lichenihabitans sp.
CAGCCGGAGCGGCACCGTGAGGGTCGAGCGCGGAAGGATCTTGGACGGAACGTCAAGCGACACGGCAAGCCCCCGGTCCGACGCGTCGATGGAGAACCAGGCAACGCCGAGGGCCCGTCCGGGCATGCGTCGCGCCTGGATATCGAGCGGCCGGTGCGCCAGTGCGACGACATAGGCGCCGGTGCCCCAGTCCTCCTCGACGGGCATGTCGAGCGCGTTGTCGCCGGCTTTGAGATCGACCGTCCGCAGCGCGCGGATGCCGTCGTTGGCGATCGCCAGCGTGGCCTTGCCGGAGAACCGGGCATGAATGGCGACGCGGAGCGTGCCGCCTGGCGCATAGTCCTTCCGATCGAGGGTCACGTCGAGTTCGTCCGGCGTCGGAGCGGCATTGTCGGAAGACCACCCGACGTCGAAGGTCATGCTCGTCGGCGGCAGGTCCGCGTCATCGGAGGTTGCCTCCAGCCGATACTGCCCAACGCCCAGCGGGACCGAGATGGGCGCGGATGCGTCGGCCCGCGTGTCTATACGGGCGTCGGCGACGCGCTTTGTCGATTTGACACGCTCGTAGTTCCAGTGGTCCCCGTCCTTGTACCACTGGAAGTCGTTGTCGAGACGGTAGAGCGACCAATGGAGCCCAGGTTTGGCGGTTCTCGCGCCATCCCGATCCACCGTAACGGCATCGAAGGTCGCCGTGCCGCCTTCATCAAGCGAGCCGAAGGTCTTCTTGAGGCCGATGAGGCCGGTTCTCGGCCGCACGGGCAGCGTGACGCTTCGCTCGATCGCCCGCCCGCCCGGCTCGCCGACCCGCAACACGATCTTGGCCTGGAGCGGGCGGGACGATGAGGCGCCGGGCACTGCGGCCGTGACGTCGGCAACGCCTTTGGCATCGGTCAGCACGGTTTCCGCGAGGGGGGTCGAGATGCTGTCGAAGCTTTCGTCGGATAGACCCGTCACATAGCCGTCGAGCGCCGGCCATGTGGGTTTATCCGCCGCTTCCAGCACCGTCTCGCCCGAAACCTCGAGGTGGCTTCCGGGGGCTCCATAGAGGAAGCGGGTCGCGGTCGCGACCTCTGCCGCCTCGCCCGGATCCAGCATGGTTTGCCGCACTGAAACATCGAGGCTCAGGCGCTCGGGGATGTAATCGTCGACGAGGAAACTCGCTTCCCCGATGGCGGCGCCTTTGGGATCCGCGAAAGCCTCGACCCGCCAGGTCCCCGTGGAGGCGCCGGCGAGCAGGGGCAGGACGAGGCTGTGGCCTCCCGTCCCGCCGTCTTGAACGGTCACGCGTCTGTCCTCGACCCCATCGGGTCGCTTGACGACAAGGGTCAGCGGCAGTCCGACGGCAGCCTGTCCGCCGCCGTCGCGCACGAGGCCGGTGACGAAGACCGTCTCGCCGGAGCGATAGACGCCCCGTTCCGTGTAGACGAAGGCTTCGAGCCCCTTGATTGCCGGCCGCCCCTTGACGCCGCGATCGGTGAGATCGAACGGTGCCTGGGCGAGATCGAGGACGTTGTAGTCGCCGTCCGCCGTCGAGCCGACCAGGACGGCGGGCTGGTTGCCGCCCAAACCGCGCGACAGGCCGGGATCGAACCGCGCCGTGCCGGTCTCGTCCGTGGTCTTCGCGGCAAGGACATCATTGTTCTTGGCGACGAGCTTGAGTTCGATGCCTTTCAGAGGCTTCGCGCTCGCCAGCGACCGCACCACCGCCGTGATTCCGTTCTGCCCGGACAGGGCCGTGAGACCGAGATCGGACACCACGAACCATTGGGTCGGTCTTGGTCCGTCCTCGTTGTCGGTGGTGGCGTCGGTGTGGGGTCTGGCTTGCATGACGTAGATGCCGGGTTGCATCTTTCCCACGGCTTCCAGGACCGGGAAGGCGGTGGTGACGTCCTGGTTGAGGTGTTGTTCGACCTCCAGCGAGCCCGACCAGACCTTTTGGCCGTCGTCGTTGGCGATGGAGTCGAACCGATAGGAATAGAGCTGCGCCAGGAAATCGCTGCTCCTGATCGTGGGCGCGATGCTGCGGTCGACGATCCGCAGGATCGTCACGTCCACCTTGGAGGTATTCACCGAAACCAGCGGTATTCCCTCGGGACCGACGCGGGGCAGCACGTAGCTCCTGCCCTCGAAATGCACCTCCGGCGACCGGTCCTTGACGTAGATGTCGTAATCGGCCGACCTCGGCAGGTCCTCGCCGACAGCCGATGGCACGCCTTGGCGGATCGTTATCGCGTAGCGGTCGCCGTGGTTCAGACCTTCGACGCAAAGTTGCTGGTCGTCCGCCGAGACGCCCGCGTTGGCGGTACCCCCGACCGCCACGTAGCTCGCGAAGTCGGCATGGCCTTTCGCCAGGGGCTCGGAGAAGCGGAAGCAGGCCCGGGCCGAGGGGGCGTCGCTGTCGATCTTGTAATCCGTGATGCGGAAACCGTGTTCCTCCCGAAGCCCCTCGTAGACCCTGCGAGCCGCGGGGTCCTCGGCCGCTTTGAGCCGCGCCGCTAGACTGTCGAGCGCCGGCCGCCAGTCCTCGCGGCTTGCGTAGATGGTGCCGAGCATGTCCAAAGCGTCGGCTTCCTCGACGCGGGAGGCGGCGCGCTTGTAACTCAGGTAGGCGGCGGGCAGCGCCCAGCCATTCAGCTCCGTTCGCCGATCGTCATCGTCCTTGATGGCCGCCGCCGCGGCCTCGGCCGTCCGGGCGAGTTCGAGCCAAACAGCCGCATCGTCTCGGCCCGCGGCGACGGCACCCTCAAGATCGCTCACCGCCGCACTCGGGTCACTGGCGTACTCGCGTCGCGCCCTGGCGAAAAGTTCGTCCGCCGTGTGGCCCTTGGCCTCCTCCTCGCCGGCCTTACGGATGGCGGCGCGGGTCCTCACGGCTTCGCTTTCGAGATCCGGGCGGGAAAAAGGTTTGGGCGCGGAAGCTGCAACCGGCGCCGGGCTCGGAGTCTGCGCGGTGGCGGCACTGAGGCAGGCAACCAAGCCCACGACGGTCATGACAAGCCTGCGCATGAGTCCTGCCCTCCAGCCCTGATTTTCCAAGCTCCCTATTCTGGGAACACGACCGGCGTTTGAAAGCAAAGGGATTGTATGGCAGGCCTTCGGTTTCGCCCTCCCGGAGTGTGTTCAGCAGGCAACAAAGAGGCTGATTTGCGCTGGACCCGGGTCGTCGAGACGTTCGCCGGGGTTCCATTCAGCCTCCCGTAACGAGCGCCTGCCCAAGGTCTCGTCCACAGGCGGAGTGTTCAAGCGTGATGATCGTCGGTAGCGGCTCGCTCTCTTCTTCCTTGGCGCTCGGGCTACGTACTCTCGCGGTCACGGCTACGGTCCTGATCGCCACACCCCTGAAGGCCGCCGACCTCCCGGTGCTCACCGGAGGGCGGCCGGCGTTGCGAGCCTTCGGCCCGCGCCTCCTTCCGCCGCACGCGGAGGTCGACGCGCTGTTGCCCGAGCAGGTCTTCCTCGTTCCGTCCCGTTTCGACATCTATGGCTACCCCGTTCGCGGGCCAGTGTTCGTGGCTCCGGAACCCCTCTATGCGTCGACCGGCTGTCCGGCGGCGTTGCAGCCCGTCTACGATTCGGTCGGCAATTTTTCCGGCTATGCGGCCGCGCAAATCTGCCGCTGAATCGTCTTGACAAGGAACTTTTCGTCAGAGCGTCAGTTTTGTACTGCGTATGGAGGGTGCGACCATGGATCAGACATCGGCAAGCGCGAGGTCCCTGCGACGGTTCGGTGTTGTCGTCATGGCGTGCTTCATCGGCGCCCCGCTGGCCGCCGCCCCGTTGGCCTATAACAACGGCGAGTTCAGCTTCCGTCCCCTCACGATCAACAAGAGCCTCCGCGTCGTGAAGGCCTATGGCGCAGACGATGAGGATTGCGTCTTTGTACTGAAGCGCGTGCCGCGTCCGGATGGCAACCTTCACACCGCAAAGAAGCTCGTCTGCTACGATTGACGTCGTGCCTTCGGGCGAATGACGGCGAGCGATATCCTGACGTTGGCGCCTGCTGGGCTTTACTGCCCCGCGGGCGATTTTTATATCGATCCTCTCCGCCCGGTGCCGAGAGCTCTGATCACCCACGGTCACGCGGACCATGCCCGCGCCGGACCTGGCGCCGTCATGGCAACGCGGCACACCTTGGACATCATGGCGCGCCGTTACGGCGCCGACTATGCTCAGGCTCGCCAGATCGCCCTGATTGGTGACACCGTAACGATCGGCGGCGTGACGGTGTCCTTTCACCCCGCCGGCCACGTCTTGGGCTCGGCTCAGATCGCGATCGAGCGTGGCGGCTACCGGTTGGTGGTCTCCGGAGACTATAAACGGGAGGCGGACCCCACCTGCGATGGCTTCGAACCGATCCGGTGCCGTGCCTTCATCACGGAGGCGACCTTCGGTCTACCGATCTTCCGCCACCCGCCAGCGGCTGCGGAGACCGCTAAACTCCTTGAATCGCTCACGCTCTTTCCGGAGCGGACGCACATCCTCGGGGTCTACGCGCTCGGCAAGGCGCAGCGCATGATGGCGCTGCTTCGCCTCGCCGGCTACGAGCGCGCGATCTACATTCATGGAGCGCTCGAAAAGCTCACGGACTACTACCAGCAGACCGGCATTCCCTTGGGAGACGTTCGCAGGGTCGTCGCGAGCGAGCGGGCGCGCCTCGGAGGCGAGATCGTCATGTGCCCGCCGGGTGCCATCAAGGATCTGTGGGCGCGGAAATTCCCCGAGCCTGTCACGGCGGCGGCCTCGGGGTGGATGCGCGTCCGGGCCCGTGCCCGCCAAAAGGGCGTGGAACTGCCGCTCATCGTGTCCGACCACGCTGATTGGGACGATCTCTGCGCCACGGTCGTCGAAACCGGATGTGAAGAGCTCTGGGTCACGCACGGCGAGGCCGAGGCCCTTGTGCATTGGGCGACGACAACGCGCGGCATTGACGCGAGGCCGCTGCACCTCATCGGATACGGTGAAGAACTCGAGGATCAGGAACCCGTCGCGGCGTGAAAAGCTTTGCCAATCTGCTCGACCGTTTGGCCTTCGAGCACAGCCGGAACTCCAAACTGCGGCTGATGACGGAGTACTTTCGCGCAACGGCAGACCCTGGTCGCGGTTACGCCCTGGCGGCCCTGACCGATTCGCTGAGCTTTGCCAATGCCAAGCCAGCGATGATTCACGGGCTCGCAGCCGAGCGCACCGATCCCGTGCTGTTCCGCATGTGCTACGACTACGTCGGCGACCTTTCCGAGACCGTCGCCCTGATCTGGCCCGGCGCATCGGCGGAAGTCGATGGCCCGAGCCTGTCCGAAGTCATAACAACGCTCACCTCCACAAACAAGCTCGCCCTGCCGAGACAGATCGCCGTCTGGCTCGACCGCCTCGACGAGACCGGCCGCTGGGCTCTTCTGAAGCTGATTACGGGCTCGCTCCGTATCGGCGTCTCGGCTCGCCTAGCCAAGACCGCCGTCGCAAGTCTTGGGCCTTACGCGCCGGACGACATCGAGGAGGTCTGGCATGGACTCGTGCCGCCTTACGCTGGCCTCTTCGCCTGGGCGGCCGGGCAGGGGCCGCAGCCGGAAAGCATCGACGCGACGCCGTTCCGCACGCCGATGCTCGCCCATGCGGTCGACGAAGCCAAGGACTTCGGCCAGCTCTTACCCGCCGACTTTTCAGCGGAATGGAAGTGGGACGGTATCCGGGCCCAAGCCGTGATGGGGTTTGGCCCCGCAGGTCACCCCGTGGCGCGGCTTTACTCCCGCAGCGGCGACGACATCTCCCGCGCCTTTCCGGACCTCATGGAAAGCCTCACCACCGGGCGTTTCGGGCGCGCCGCCCTCGACGGTGAACTGCTGGTCGTCGTCGATGGACAGGTCGCGCCCTTCGCCAGCCTGCAGCAGCGGCTGAACCGCAAGACCGTCTCGGCCAAGACCATCGCCCGATATCCGATCCATCTTCGCGCCTACGATATCCTGACGGAGAACGGCGAGGATCTGCGGCCGTTGCGTTTCGATCAGCGTCGGCCACGGCTCGAGGCTTTCGTCACAGGGCTCGGCGATCCGCGCATCGACTTGTCTCCGCTCGTGCCCTTCGGCGACTGGGAGCATCTCGCTCGCATCCGGCTTAACCCGACGGAGGCAGGCGCAGGGGCCGACGCGGACGCCATCGAAGGGCTGATGCTGAAGCGGCGCGACAGCCCCTATGTGCCCGGGCGGCCGAAGGGGCCGTGGTTCAAGTGGAAACGCCAGCCGTTCAACATCGATGCGGTGATGATGTACGCGCAACGCGGCCACGGCAAACGATCATCCTTCTACTCGGACTATACTTTCGGAGTTTGGAGACAGGGATCCGACGGCGAACAACTGGTGCCCGTCGGGAAGGCCTATTCGGGGTTCACGGACGAGGAACTGATCAAGCTCGACCGTTTCGTGCGGAACAATACGGTGAATCGGTTCGGCCCGGTCCGCGAGGTCAAACACGAGCGGGAGGAGGGGCTCGTGCTCGAGGTGCTGTTCGAGGGATTGAATCGGTCGACGCGCCACAAGTCGGGCGTTGCCATGCGGTTTCCCCGGATCGCCCGCATCCGATGGGACAAGCCCCCGACCGAAGCCGACCGATTCGAAACGCTGGAACAGTTCATCGTCGGCGACGAGTAGGAAGCCGCCTCAGACCTCCATGCCGAGCGCCTGGAGGTAAAGTTCAAGGATTTCCTCCTCTTCCCGGCGCTTGTCCTTGTCCTGCTTGCGGATGGATACGATCTTGCGGACGATCTTGATGTCGTACCCGGTGCCCTTGGCTTCGCTGTAGACATCCTTGATCTCGTCCGAGACCGTCTTCTTATCCTCCTCGAGACGTTCGATCCGCTCGATGAAGGCCATCAGATGGCCGGCCTCAATGGCATTCGTGCTCATGCGGAATCCGTCAGTGGGGACCGGCTCTTATGACCGCAGACCGGTTTTGACAACCTTAACGAAGCCGCCGTCAGGTCGTCGAAACGAAGGCGCCAGCCGTGCCGGCTGGCGCAAGCATTCGCAATGCTGGCCGGTCGACGTCAGCCCTCGGCGGTCTGCTTTACCGGCAACCCCGCCTGGGCCATGTGGGCGGACAATTCACCGGACTGGAACATCTCCCTGACGATGTCGCAACCGCCGACGAACTCCCCCTTGACGTAGAGCTGCGGGATCGTAGGCCAGTTGGTGTAGTCCTTGATGCCCTGACGCAGTCCGGCATCCTCGAGCACGTTGACGCCCTTGTAGGGAACGCCGAGATAATCGAGGATCTGCACGCACTGACCTGAAAAACCGCATTGCGGAAATTGGGGGGTTCCCTTCATGAAGAGCACCACGTCGCTGCCCTTCACCTCGGCGTCGATCTGTTCGTGAACGCTGGCCATCTCTCGATCCTTCACTCTGTTGATCGCATCGCTGCGTCGTCGGTTGGGGCCAGATATAGAATGGGCGTCCTCGAAGCGCCACTGCCAAGCTATTCGGCCGAGGTCTGCAGCGCCAGCGCGTGCAGGACGCCGCCCATCTGCCCCTGTAGCGCACCATAGACCAGCTGGTGCTGCTGCACACGGCTCTTGCCCTTGAAGCTCGGCGACACAACAGTGGCGGCGTAGTGGTCCCCATCGCCCGCAAGGTCGCGGATATCGACTTTCGCGTCGGGCAGCGCCAGCTTGATCAGCCGCTCGATCTCGGTCGCTTCCATCGCCATGATCTATTGTCCCAACAGGCCGCCCTTCATGAAGCGCGGCAGCCACTCGTCTTTCGCGTGTCGAAGTTCGCCGATCAATATGGGCGGCTCGCCGGGCAGGGTCAACGCGTCGCCTCCCGTCGTCGCGATGCGGGCGAAGGGAACGTCCGTGCCGCGGGCGGCGGCTCCGATGACGGACGCGTCTTCCTGCGCGCATGCGAGGACGTAGAGACCCTGGTCTTCCCCGAACAGCAGCGCATGGGAGGGCACCGATGGCAGTTCGGCGAGGTCGAGGGTGACGCCGATGCCATGCGCCAGCGTCATTTCGGCCAAGGCGACCAGAAGGCCGCCGTCCGAAACGTCGTGCACGGTGTCGACGAGCTTTTCCGCGATGAGGTTCCGAACGAAGTCCCCGTTGCGTTTCTCGGCCGCAAGATCCACTGGCGGCGGAGCCCCTTCGGCGCGCCCGCAAATGTCGCGGAGGTAGAGCGACTGCCCCAGCCAGCCCAGCGGCGGTCCGACCAGGCAGACGGTCTGGCCGGCCTTCTTGAAGCCGGATGACGCGACACGCGCCACATCGTCGACGAGACCGACGCCGCCTACGGTCGGGGTGGGTAGGATGCCGCGTCCGGCGGTCTCGTTGTAGAGCGACACATTGCCGGACACGATGGGAAAATCGAGCGCCCGCGCGGCTTCGCCGATGCCGCGGATGCAGCCCACGAGTTCGCCCATCGCCTCGGGCTTTTCCGGATTGCCGAAATTGAGGTTGTCGGTCAGTGCCAACGGCATCGCCCCGACGGCGGTGAGGTTGCGCCAAGCCTCGGCGACGGCCTGCCGGCCGCCCTCGACCGGATCCGCGGCGCAGTAGCGCGGCGTGACGTCGGCCGTGAGGGCGAGGCCCTTCGGCCCCTCCTCGACCCGGATCACGGCCGCGTCGCCCTGGCCGGGCCCGAGGATGGTGTTGCCGCCGATGAGGTGGTCGTATTGCTCCACCGCCCAGCGCTTCGAGCAGAGGTCCGGGGAGCCCAGAAGCTTGAGCAGCGCCACGCGGTTCGGCATCGGCGCAACGACATCGCCGGGCCGTATGGTCGGCAGCTTGGGCGCCGGGACATGAGGGCGGTCGTAGAGTGGCGCCTCGTCGCCGAGTTCCTTGATCGGCAGGTCGGCCTTCACCTCGCCGCCATGCTTGATGACGAAGCGCAGCGTATCGGTCGTCCGGCCCACGACCGCGAAGTCGAGTTCCCACTTCCGGAAGACCGCCTCCGCCGCCGCGGCCTTGGCAGGGTCGAGCACCATGAGCATGCGCTCCTGGCTCTCGGACAGCATCATCTCGTAGGCGGTCATGCCAGGCTCGCGCGTCGGCACCGCGTCGAGGTCGAGTTCGATCCCGAGGTTGCCCTTGGCGCCCATCTCCACGGCCGAAGACGTGAGGCCGGCCGCGCCCATGTCCTGGATGGCGATGACGGCGCCAGTCTGCATGAGTTCGAGGCAGGCCTCGAGCAGGAGCTTCTCCGCGAAGGGGTCGCCGACCTGCACGGTGGGCCGCTTGCTCT
Source organism: uncultured Lichenihabitans sp. (assembly GCA_964236485.1). Taxonomy (GTDB): domain Bacteria; phylum Pseudomonadota; class Alphaproteobacteria; order Rhizobiales; family Beijerinckiaceae; genus Lichenihabitans. The sequence goes on from CAXSEU010000001.1 coordinate 24,539, forward strand.
CGGTTTCCTCGTCGAAGGAGGCCGAGGCCATGGCGGCGCCGCCGATCCCGTCCCGGCCCGTCTTCGAGCCAAGATAGACGATCGGGTTACCGACACCATTGGCCTTGGAATAGAAGATCGCGTCCTGGCGCGCGATGCCGACCGCCATGGCATTGACCAGGATGTTGCCGTTGTAGCTCGGATCGAACGCGATGCCGCCGCCGACCGTGGGGACCCCGAAGCTGTTGCCATAGCCGCCGATGCCAGCGACGACCCCTGAGACGAGATGGCGCGTCCTGGGGTGATCGGGCGCGCCGAAGCGCAGCACGTCGAGGCAGGCAATGGGCCGCGCGCCCATCGTGAACACGTCGCGCAGGATGCCGCCGACGCCGGTCGCGGCGCCCTGGTAGGGCTCGATGAAGGAGGGATGGTTGTGGCTCTCCATCTTGAATACACAGGCGAGGCCGTCGCCGATGTCGACAACCCCCGCGTTTTCGCCGGGCCCCTGGATGACCCTCGGTCCCGTGGTCGGCAAACCCCGCAGATGAAGACGCGAAGACTTGTATGAGCAGTGCTCGTTCCACATGGCCGAGACGATGCCGAGTTCAGTCCAGGTGGGGGCGCGGCCGCCGATCAGGGCGACGAAACGGGCGTATTCGGCCGGCTTCAGCCCATGCGCCGCGACAAGCGCGGGCGTGATGTCGGGATCGGGGCGGGCCAAGCGAGCCTCTCGGTCAGGGCTCGCCGGGGCAAGCGGTGGGCCACGAGGGTTACGGCGGGCAGGGCGGGATGGCAAGGTGGATGGGACCGGAGAGGACGCCGGGGCGAGGGTGAAAAGCCGGGGGACGGCGGAAGGCTGCTCTCGACCCTTTCAAGTCACTCACGAGTTCGTCACCGTCGCTCAGAGCGGACGTTCGGGCCCTGAGCAAGACAGGTTCTGGTTCCGCCCTTGCAATGTAAAACGATCGCTTTACATACGCTGTCATGGACAGACGCAACGAGATGATCGCGGGAGCATCCTGCGCCTTCGAAGCCGAAGGATTCCGCGGTATCGGGGTCGATCGGGTTCTAGCCTCCTCAAGGGCCTCCACCCGAACGCTATACAAGCATTTCGGCTCAAGCGACGGGATGGTGATCGCGGTGCTCGACGCCCGCCATCGCACGTTCATGGAGCGCCTCGAGGCTGAGGCGGAAGACACCGATCCCGCCGGATCGCTGTTCGCGACGTTGCGCCGGTGGCTGGAGGAACGCGGCGCGCGGGGCTGCATGCTCCTTCGTGCGAGCGGCGAGTATGCGGCTGCGAGCGGGGAGATCGTAGCGCTGGTGCGCCGACAGAAGAGGGAGTTTCGCGTCGAGATCTCTCGGCGGCTTGAACTGGCGCTTGGTCGCGCCGAAGAAACCCTCGCCACGCAAGTTTGGCTCCTGTTCGAGGGGGCTGTGGCCGGGGCAAGCGTCTCGGACCTGTCCGTAGTCGACGAGGCCGCACAGGCAGCCCGGTTCCTCATAGAGGGCGCTCGGAACCGCGTGTCGTGAGCGGTCGGGTCAATCTGGTCGCGGCCGCCTTCGCCCTGACGGCACT
>CAXSEU010000002.1:0-1708 GCA_964236485.1 uncultured Lichenihabitans sp.
CGGGACGCCGGGGCTGAGCACCAGCGAGCCGACGGCCGACCAGTCGATGTGGTTGAGGTCCGCGATCTCCACGCCGGCCTCTGCGGCCTTCCGGCGGGCCGCCGGCGCGTCGTCCCAGGCCAGCACGCGGGCGCCGCCCGCCGCGAGGGCGCGGGCGGTCACGAGACCCGATCCGCCCAGTCCGAAGAGCGCAAGCGTGCGTCCTGCGCAGACGGTGACCGGGGTCATCTCAGCGGACCTTGAGGGTCGAGAGGCCGAGCAGGGCCAGAACGAAGGCGATGATCCAGAATCGCATCACGATCTGCGGCTCGGACCAGCCCAACTGCTCGAAATGATGGTGGATCGGCGCCATGCGGAAGACGCGCTTGCCGGTCATCTTGAACGAGGCGACCTGGACGATGACCGAGAGGGCTTCGATGACGAAGAGGCCCCCGACGATCACCAGCACCGCCTCGTGCTTGATCGCGACCGCCACCGATCCGAGCAATCCCCCCAGCGCCAGGGAACCGGTGTCGCCCATGAAGATCTGGGCCGGCGGCGCGTTGAACCACAGGAACCCGATGCCCGCGCCGATGACGGCGCCCGCCACCACCAGCAACTCGCCGGTCTGGGGGATGTGGTTGATGCCAAGGTAGGTGGCGTAGAGGAGGTTGCCGCTGAAGTAGGAGATGACGCCGAATGTGCCGGTCGCGATCATTACGGGAACGATGGCGAGGCCGTCGAGGCCATCGGTCAGGTTCACGGCATTGCCGGCCGCGACGATGATGAAGGCGCCGAAGACGATGAAGAAGCTGCCGAGATCGAAGATGTAGCCGTTGATGAAGGGCAGCGCGAGGCCCGTGGTCGAGGTGGGCCCGATCTTGATCATGGCCCAGCAGGCCACCGCCGCGATGAGCGCCTCGATGCCGAGGCGCGCCCTGCCGGAAAAGCCCTGATGGGACTGCTTGGTCACCTTCAGGAGATCGTCGTAGAAGCCGATCATGCCGAAGCCGAGCGTCACCATCAGCGTGATCCACACATAGGGCGTGCGAAGGTTGGCCCACAGCAGGGTGGAGACCACCAGCCCGGAGAGGATCATCAGGCCGCCCATGGTCGGCGTCCCCTTCTTGGTCAGGAGGTGGGACTGGGGGCCGTCGACGCGGATCGGCTGACCCTTGCCCTGCTTGAGACGCAGCGCCGCGATGATGGCGGGACCGAAAAAGAAGACGAAAAGGGCGGACGTGGCGGTCGCGCCGATGGTCCGGAACGTCAGGTAGCGGAACAGGTTCAGCGGGCTGAAATATCCGGAAAGCTCGGTAAGCCAGGTCAGCATGAGGTCCTCAATGCGCCGGCGAGGTGTCGGAGAAGCGCTGCTTCAGGGCAGCGACCAGCGGCGCCATTCGGCTGCCCTTGGAGCCCTTCACCATGACGACGTCGCCGGCCCGAATGGTTTGGGCGAGCGCGTCCTCGATGGACACGGCCGTATCGCCCCATACGCCTCGGGCCTTTGCGGGGACCCGGGTGAACAGCCCGTGACTGAGCGGGCCGGCGGCGAACAGAAGGTCGATCCTGTTGGCGAGGACGTCGTCCGCAAGGCCTTCGTGCAGGGCGGCGGCCTGCGGGCCGAGTTCCACGCCCGCGGCGCCGCGCCGCGGCTGGAACCCGAACAGCAGCTGGCGATCTACCGCGTCACCCAGGAGGGCCTGTCGAACGTGGCCCAGCACTCCGG
>CAXSEU010000002.1:1718-18753 GCA_964236485.1 uncultured Lichenihabitans sp.
CCGAGTTCCAGCATGTCGCCGACCACCGCGATGCGGCGCCCTTTCCGTTCGGGTGGCGTTGCCACGAGCAGCGTCAGGGCGGCCCGCATCGATGTGGGATTGGCGTTGTAGCTTTCGTCGATCAGGGTGAAGTCGCCGTCCCGCGTCCGCAAGGTGCTTCGGGCGCCCCGGCCTTGGCCGGCCGTCAGCCGGAAGAGGGTCTTGGCCGCCGCCGCGACGTCGATGCCGCAGGCGCCGGCGGCGAGCAGCACCGCCAGGGCGTTCATCGCCATGTGCTTGCCGGGTGCGCCGACGCGGAAGTCCACCGGTCTGCCGAGGATTCGCGCCGAGACCAGGGAGCCGTCCGGAAAAAGATCGATCCTCTCGGCGCGGGCCTCGGCGTCCTCCTGCTCACCGAAACTCAGCACGTGGCCGGCCGGAGAGGCTTCGGCGGCGGCCCGCAGCCGTTCGTAGGTCGGTATGTCGCGGTGGATCAGCGCGACGCCGCCGGGGACGATGCCCGAGAAGATCTCCGCCTTGGCGTCGGCGATCTCTTCGACGTTGGCGAAATGCTCGAGATGCACGGGCGCAACCGTGGTCACGATGGCCACGTGGGGGCGCACCATGCCGACCAGGGGCGTAATCTCCCCGGCGTGATTCATGCCGATCTCGAAGACGCCAAACTTCGTTTCCGCCGGCATCCCGGCGAGGGTCAGCGGCACGCCCCAATGGTTGTTGTAGGAGGCCGCGGAGCCGTGGGTCGCTCCCTGGTCCGCCATCACCAGACGCAGCGCGTCCTTGGTGCTGGTCTTGCCGACCGACCCCGTCACCGCGACGATCCTGGCCGTGGAGCGCGTGCGGGCCGCGCGGCCCAGTCGTTCGAGTGCCTCGAGCACGTCGTGAACCACATAGAGGCACGGCAAGCCCGTAAGATCGGGCGCGTGAGCCTCGTCGACCACGACCGCCGCAGCGCCCCGCTCGAAGGCAGCGGCGGCGTGGTCGTGCCCGTCCTGAGTGTCGCCCTTGATGGCGAAGAAGAGTTCGCCGCCCGCAAGGGTTCGGGTATCGATCGAAACGCCCGTCACGCCGGAGGGCGGCCTTCCGGCGACCCGCGCTTCGAGCGGGGCGACGAGGCCGAGCCCCGACCAGAGCTGAGCCTCGTCGCTCATGCGCAACCTCCTATGGCGTCGAGGACGCTCTGCTTGTCCGAGAACGGCAGCGTCGTGGTGCCGACGATCTGACCCGTTTCGTGGCCCTTGCCGGCGACGACCAGCAGGTCGCCGGTCTGCAGCAGGCCGACCGCGGCCGCGATGGCCTCCCGGCGGTTGCCGATCTCCGCCGCGCCCGGCGCTGCGGCCAGGATGGCGGCCCGGATGGCGGCCGGATCCTCCGAGCGGGGATTGTCGTCCGTCACGATGACGATGTCGGCATGGCGCGCCGCGATGGCCCCCATGATCGGCCGCTTGCCGGGATCGCGATCCCCGCCGCAGCCCAGGACGACGACGAGGCGACCTTCCGCATAGGGGCGCAGGGTCCGCAGCACGTTCTCCAGGGCGTCGGGCTTGTGCGCGTAGTCGACAAAGCTCGGCACGCCGTGCCTGGTGCCCACGAGGTCCAGGCGGCCCGGCGCTCCGACCAGCGTCGCTAAGGCCGAGAACACCACCGAAGGCGCGCTGCCGGTGGCGAGGCAGAGACCCGCCGCCACGAGCGCGTTCGAGACCTGGAAGCCGCCGGCAAGCGGCAGTCTGACCTCGACCTCGCGGGCCTGATGACGGAGGCGCAGACGGGTCGCGTAGCCTTGGGGCAGGGCCGCTGCGAGGCGGAGGTCCTCGCCCGCGGCGCCGACCGTGAAGAGGCGCAGCGCGCGCGCGCGGGCGGCTTTTTTTATGTGGTTTGTTTTTGCCGAATCCGCGTTGATCACGGCGGCGTCGCCCGGCGACAACACGGCCTCGAAGAGGCGCAGCTTGGCCGTCAGGTAATGGTCGGTGGTGGGGTGGTAGTCGAGATGGTCGCGCGACAGGTTGGTGAAGGCACCGGCCTTCAGGACGACGCCATCCAGCCGATACTGATCGAGACCGTGCGAGGACGCCTCCAGGGCAAGGTGGGTCACACCCTTGCGGGCCAGGGACGCAAGGTTCTCGTGCAGCGCCACGGGGTCCGGCGTCGTCAGCGATCCATAGATCTCCCCGTCGGGCGCAACGACACCCAAGGTTCCGAGCGACGCTGCCTGGAAACCCTCCGCCAGCCAGATCTGGCGCACGAAGGCGGCGACGGAGGTCTTGCCGCTGGTGCCGGTCACGGCCACCACGGTTTCGGGCTGGCGGCCCGCCATCCGGGCCGCGGCCTCCGACAGGGTACGGCGGATATTGGGAACGATGGCGAGCGCGATGCCGACCGGCAGATGCGCCGGGGCGCTCTCGGCCACCACGGCCACCGCGCCGTTGGCGAGAGCCTGGGGCACGAAGGCGGCGCCGTCGGCCTTGTTGCCGGGAATCGCGAAGAACGCGAAGCCCGGCTTCACGCCCCGGCTGTCGGCACTCAAGCCGGCGACCTCGCAGGTGCGGTGTTCGGGCACCAGATGCGCGCCCGGCAGGAGGTCGGCGAGCATCATCGCAATACGCTGTCCATGCCGATGCCAAGCTTGGCCACGAACGGGAAGGGAGCGGTCGGCAGGTCGAAGCTCGGTGGCATGTTCAGAAGCGGCGCCACGCGGGCCATGATCTTGCCGCAGACCTCGCCCGAGTTCCAGGCGGCCGTATGGAAGCCATAGGTACCTTCGACCGCCTGTGGTTCGTCCATCAGCACCAGGAACAGGTATTTCGGCTTGTCGGCCGGGATGATCGACATGAAGGTCGTGAACACCTTGTCCTTGGCGTAATGGCCGTGGATGATCTTGTCCGCCGTTCCGGTCTTTCCGCCGGCGAAATAGCCCGGGACATTGGCTTTCTTGGCGGAGCCGTCGGTGGCGTTGAGGCGCATGAGGTAGCGGAGCGACTCGGAGACTTCGGGACGCACGACGCGCGAAACGCTGAGGCGCGTATCGTCGCTGTCGCGCTTGAGGAACGTCGGCGCCTGCATATAGCCGCCGTTGACGAGTCCCGCCACGGCCATCATCGCCTGCAGCGGGGCGACGTTGAGCCCCTGGCCGAACGCGATCGTGATGGTGTTGAGCTCGCTCCAGTTGCGCGGATAGAGCGGGCTCGCGCTTTCGGGCAGCTCGGTTTTCAGCCGATCGAGCTGCCCCATCTTGCGTAGGAACGCCTTGTGGCCTTCGACGCCGACCAGCATGGCCATCCGGGCCGTGCCGATGTTCGAGGAGAACTTGAACACCTCCGGCACGGTGAGCATGCGGTGTTCGGCGTGGAAGTCGTGGATCGTGAACCGGCCATAGCGCAGGTTCTCGCGGGCATCGACGGTGCTGCGCAGCGTGACCTTGTTGGCTTCGAGCGCCATGGCGATGGAGATCGCCTTGAAGGTCGATCCCATCTCGTAGACGCCGACGCTGAGGCGGTTGATGTGGTTGGGATCGAGCGCGTCGACCGGGTTGTTGGGGTCGTAATCGGGCAGGGACGTGTAGGCGATCATCTCGCCCGTGTTGACGTCCATGACCGCCGCGGCGCCGGACTTTGCCTTGTAGTGCTCGATGCCCTTGGCGAGTTCGTCCCTGACCGCGTGTGTCGCCTTGATGTCGATCGACAAGGAGATGGGCTTCAGGTCCTGCGGCTTGATGTCGAAGCCCGCGCCCTTGAGGTCTCCCAGCCCTTGGCCATCGACATATTTCTCGATGCCTGCGATGCCCTGGTTGTCGAGGTTGGTGAAGCCGATCACGTGCGCCGCCACCGGGCCGTTGGGATAGACACGCCGATTCTCAGGGAGGAAGCCGATGCCGGGCAGCCCCAGATGGTAGACTTCCGCCTGCTGGGCCGAGGTGACGCCCCGTTTAACCCAAACGAAGCCCTTCTTGGAGCCCAAACGGTCGCGCAGCCCGCGGGCGTCGACATCGGGAAGCACGGCCGTCAGGAGTTCGACGGCCTCGTCCTTGTCGATGATGCGGCGGGGCTCGGCGAAGACCGACATGGTCTTGATGTCGGTCGCCAGGATTTCGCCGTTACGGTCCAGGAGGTCCGGCCGGGCGCCCGAGACGGCGTCCGCGGCGGCGCTTTTCAAGCTTCTGGGAGGCTCCTTCGACACGCCGAGGCGGATCAGTTTCACGTCGATAGTCGCGAAGACGCAAAGGAACGCGAGCCCGATCAGCTTCAGGCGGAAGCCGCTCTTGTCGAGGTGGGTGCTCACCACGGCGACCAAGAACAGGCGGAGGCGCTGGAGCCTGCTCAAAGCGGGTTCGCGTGCAGGCGGCTGGGTTTCGTCCATGGGCATCACCTTGCCGATGACGGGGTTGCGGCGCTGCCGATGGCGCGACGGTCTGAGGGGGTCGAGGTTGGCTCGCCGAGGCCCAGGGCCTCGAGCTTGCGGCCGATCGCGTCCGTCTTGGGCGGTGCCACGGGCAGGCTCGACGCGTCGACGATCTGGTCGAGCGAAAGTCGCTGCAGGTTGAGGCTGCGCTCGGCGAGTTCCTGAAGGCGCTCGGGTCGAGTCAGGATGGCCCATTCGGCGCGGAGACGCTCGATACTGTCTTGTTCCGCGCCGATCTGATGCTTGACCTTGAGGATCTGCTCCGCGAAGAGGATCGTCTCATATTTGACCGTGTAGGCGTAGACGGCCGAGCCGATCAGCACGGCCACGGCGATGACATTCAACAGACGCCACATGGTTCAGCGCCCCCGTCTGGCCGGCAGTTCGGCAAGGGTCTTCAATGTCGGATCAAGGCCGCGCGCGGGTTCGGCGGTGCGAATTCCCATCCGCAGCTTGGCCGAGCGTGACCGCGGGTTGCGGGCGAGCTCATCGGGGCCGGGCACGACCGGCTGCTTGCCCTCCAGCCTGAAGGTCGGCCGAGCCTGCGGGCCTTCATCCGGCAGGCGGCGGGAGCGCGCTTCGCCGCGCCCGGAACGCGCCTGGAGGAAGCGCTTGACGATCCGATCCTCGAGCGAGTGGAAGGTGACGACGACGAGCCTGCCGCCCTCCGCGAGCAGGTGTTCGGCCGCGACGAGGCCCCGCAGCAACTCTCCCAGCTCGTCGTTGACCGCGATGCGGAGCGCCTGAAAGGCGCGAGTCGCCGGATGGATGTCGCCCGGCTGCCCGGGGAGGACGCGTGCGATCATCTCGGCGAGCTGCCGGGTGGAGGTGAAGGGGGTGACCTGCCGGTCATGCACGATGGCGCGCGCAAGGCGGCGCGAGGCGCGCTCTTCGCCATAGTGATAGAAGATGTCCGCGAGCTCCTCGTCGCTCGCCGCGTCGACGATGTCGGCAGCGCTGCGGCCCTGGCGGCTCATGCGCATGTCGAGGGGGCCGTCCTGGCGCAGCGAGAAACCGCGGCCCGCCTCGTCGAACTGCATCGAGGAGACCCCGATGTCGAGAACGATGCCGTCGAACTTGGCAAGATCGAGGTCGGCCGCCACTTCGCGGAGTGATCCGAAGGTGGTGTGATGGAGTGAAATCCGGCTCTCGCCAAGGAAGCGGTCCCGACCGGCCGCTATGGCGTCCGGATCCCGATCGAGCCCGACGACGCGCGTGCCGGCGACCGACAGGATGGCGGCGCTGTAGCCGCCGGCCCCAAAGGTGCCATCGAGGTAAACACCGCCGGCGCAGGGCGCCAAGGCGTGAAGCGCCTCCTCGCGGAGCACGGGAAGGTGCCGGACCGGTCCGCCGGCGGCGAGGGGGGTGCCATCGCCGCGATCCGACATCAATCCCGTGCCCCAGGAGTGTGCGGCGGCGGATCTACCGTCGCCGCGGGTCCGGACCCGAGCTGTTTCCGTCGATCGCGCACTCGGCTTCTGGCCTCCGCCAAGTGCACGCGAAAACGGCTCGGCTCCCAGATCTGGAACTTGTGTCCCTGCCCGACGAAGGTCACTTCGCTCGCGATGGAGGCGTGCGCCTTCAACTTGTCGCTCAGGATCACCCGGCCCTCGCTGTCGACCTTCAGCACTTCGCTCTCGCCGTAAAGCGTTGCCGCGAAGGCATCCCGGTCTTCCGAATAGGGTGACAGCGGCGCGAGAAGCGCATCGATCTCGCTCAACAAGGCGTCTCCGCCGCAATCGAGCGTTTCCGAATAAAGCGACGGGTAGACGTACAAGCCCTCGAAGCCGTCTCGCGCCAGCACGGCCCGGAACTGCGCCGGGATCGAAACGCGACCCTTGGCATCCAACCGGTTCGTGAAATGCGAGACGAAACGATCCAAAGTCCTCTCTGCTCCCGGCATTCACCCGATTCACACAGCCTGCCGATGGCCGTCCTCGACCCAGGTGGGCGGAAGGCGATCCGGACGTTCCGCAGGCGATGACTCTGAACGGGATGATTTGGGATAACATGGGACCCTATGGGCGTCAACGAGAACGCCTCGCGCACGGAGTTGCTCAAGCCCAGTAAGGGACCTTTAAGGTTAAGGGATTGTTGAGGCAGGGGAGTTCGTACAGGAAAAACGACAGCGTGGCGGCTCATGCTCGCGTGCTCACGCTGTCGTACAAAGGCCCTGCTTCGAAGAGGAGGTCCGAGGCAGAGGGCGGGCCGCGTCCCTTGCGGTGGGGCAAAATCCCATGTGCAGGCGGATCATTGCCAGCCGGTCTGTAAGCCGGGTTCTGTATGGCGCTCGGCCCGAAGGCTCCGCGCGCGACGGCCATTCCTCTGGGACGATCGTCACCGATCGTCTCGAGCAATCAACCCGGACGACAGCCCGGAGACGGGTTGGGTCGAGCCTGGCTAGGCCAGAGTCCGACCCCGTCGCCCCTATTCGATCTTGCTCCCGGTGGGGCTTGCCATGCCGCCGACGTTGCCGCCCGCGCGGTGCGCTCTTACCGCACCCTTTCACCCTTGCCCGGCACCGTTGCCGGGCCGGGTGGTCTGCTCTCTGTGGCGCTTTCCCTGAGGTTTCCCTCGCCGGACGTTATCCGGCACCGTGTCTCCGTGGAGCCCGGACTTTCCTCCGCACCGAGGTGCGACGGCCGTCCGACCGGCTGGCCGAGCCGGCTTTAAGGGGTGGGGATCACGATGGCAAGCGAGCGTCCGGCGGCGCTGGGGCGGCGGCGGACGATCTCACACCAATACCGGTTGCGCGACGCGCCCCGCCGAGCCGAAAACCCCCAGGTAGCGGGAGACCTCCTCGGGATCGCCGATCGCCTTCATCGGGTTGTCGGAGAGCTTGACGGCGGGGCGGCCATCGACCTCGGTGATCTTGCACACCAGCGATATCGCCTTGAGGGCTCCGTTGGGGGTGGGAGCGCATCCGGCGAAATCATTGGTGAGGTTGGTGCCCCAGCCGAAGCTCATGCGGACCCGGCCGTGGAAATGGCGGTAGGTGCGCTCGATGGTTTCGACATCGAGGGCGTCCGAAAAGACGATGAGTTTGTCGCGCGGATCTCTGCCGCGGGAGCGCCACCAGTCGATGATCGTCTCCCCGCCTTCGATCGGCGGAGCCGAGTCGGGCCGGAACCCGGTCCAGTCGGCGACCCAATCAGGCGCGTTCTTTAGAAAAGGCGCCGTGCCGAAGGTGTCGGGGAGCACGATCAGGAGATTGCCCCCGTAGTAGCGTTTCCAGTCGAGCAGGACACGGTAGGGCGCGGTCCTGAGCTCGGCATCGGTCTGCGCCATGGCGGCGAGCACCATGGGCAGTTCATGGGCGTTGGTGCCAAGCGCCTCGAGATCGTTGTCCATCGCGAGCAGAACATTGCTCGTGCCGGTGAAGGGTTCGCCAAGTCCCTCCTTCAGGGCCTCGACGCACCAACGCTGCCACAAGAAACTATGGCGCCGCCGCGTGCCGAAGTCGGAAATTCTCAGATCCGGTAGCGACCGCAGGCGCTCGACCTTGCTCCAGAGCTTGGCTTTCGCCCTGGCATAGACCACATCCAGCGTGAAGCGCCCCATGCCCTTCAGGGCCGCGCGCGAGCGCATCTCGTTGATGATCGCCAGCGCGTGGATCTCCCACAGCGTCACGTCCATCCACGATCCCGTGAAATGCAGGTGATACTGGCCGTCACGCGTGCTGAGCTCGTAGGGCGGCAACCGATAGCCCGCCAGCCAGCTCAGGAAGGCCGGTTCGAAGATGTGCTGCCGGCCGTAGAAGCTGTTGCCCGCCAGCCAGATCAGTTCCTTCTTGCCGAGACGAACGGAACGCGCGTGATCCAGTTGAGCGCGCAATTCCGTCTCATCGATCTCGTCGGCCAGCCTGACCTGGGTCGATCGGTTGACCAACGAAAACGTGACGTTCACATCGGGATAGAGGCCCCAGATCATCTGAAGCATCAAGACTTTGTAGAAATCGGTGTCGAGCAGGCTCCGGACGATCGGATCGAGCTTCCAGGTGTGATCATAGACGCGCTTGGCGATATCTATCGTCGTCGACATCCGACCTGACCTGCCAAGCGCCCGCTCGGGACGAGCGCGAACCTATCGCACAAAAGCGGCGCTGGCAGCTCGACGACCGCAGCCAGGAAGGATCGCCAAAGAAAAACCCGCCGAAGGGGCGGGTTTCACTGAAGCTGGCTCGGCGCCGATTTATTGCACCAGCTGCGGACCCGGGGCCCTCACGGCCTCGTTGTCCTGCATGATCCCGAGGCGCCTCGCCACTTCGGTATAGGCTTCGACCAAGCCGCCGAGGTCGCGGCGGAACCGATCCTTGTCGAGCTTGTCATTCGATCGAACATCCCAGAGCCGACACGAGTCTGGCGAGATTTCGTCGGCGACCACGATTCGCATCATGTCGCCTTCCCACAGGCGCCCGGTCTCCATCTTGAAGTCGACGAGCCTGATGCCGACGCCGAGGAAGAGCCCCGACAGGAAATCGTTGACCCGGATCGCCAGCGCCATGATGTCGTCGATCTCCTGCGGGGAGGCCCAGCCGAACGCGGTGATATGCTCCTCGGAGACCATCGGGTCGTTCAAGGCATCGTTCTTGTAGTAGAACTCGATGATCGAGCGGGGAAGCTGCGTTCCTTCCTCGATGCCGAGGCGCGTGGCCAGCGACCCTGCCGCCACGTTGCGCACCACGACCTCGAGCGGGATGATCTCCACCTCCTTGATCAGTTGCTCGCGCATGTTCAGGCGCCGGATGAAGTGCGTTGGAACCCCGATATTGTTGAGGTGCTGGAAGATGAACTCCGAGATCCGGTTGTTCAGCACGCCCTTGCCGTCGATGACCTGATGTTTCTTGGCATTGAACGCGGTTGCGTCGTCCTTGAAGTGCTGGATAAGGGTTCCCGGCTCCGGCCCTTCGTAAAGGACCTTGGCCTTCCCCTCGTAAATGCGACGACGGCGGTTCATGGGGATCAACCGTGGCTTGAGAAAATCCATGGGTCTGCCGGGCTCCTATCCGTTCCTCGAACCCGCCGAGGCAACGCCCGCGAGGTTTTTCATAGACTTATCGGGCAGCGGAACGGCAGCCTGCGAAAGCAAGCCCTCGCCGAGCGACCACCAGACAGCGTAGCGGATCGGCGGACCTCGCACAATGACGCGCGTGCCGATGCTCAAGCGCCTTACCATGACCGGCGCATCTTCGGACCTTCCCTGGTTCGAGGTTGAGTGCCGCACGACGAGTTCCTATGTGGGTCGGAGATGACCTCGCCGCAAGCCGGCGTCGGGAACCACCTCGTCCGGTGCCTGTCGCCTAGAGCGGAGATGAGGATCATGACCACCTTCGACAATCGCGAAAATGCGTTCGAAAACCGTTTCGTCCACGATCAGGACCTAGCCTTCAGGGCCGAGGCGAGACGCAACAGGGTCGTCGCCGAGTGGGCGGCTGACCTCCTTGGCAAGACCGGCGTCGCGACGGAGGATTACATGGCCGCCGTGCTCGCCGCGGCCATGCAGGGCGGCAGCGAGGCCGTTGCCCGCATGCTCGTGGCAGACCTCCGCTCAGGCGCAGCCCCGGTGTCCGAGCACCAGGTCGGCCGGCGCATGGAGACCGAGCTTGCTAAAGCGATCGGCCAACTCAAAGCCGAATAGGTGGAGCGCCACCGGCGTTCTATGACCTGAGCGGCTCCACCGTCTCAACTCGCGGGCCGCAGCGGGGCGACAGATGACCTTTTCCGTTCGAGATCTGCTGAACATCCTCGACCTCGAGAAAATCGAGCAGAACATCTATCGCGGTCGCAGCCCTCAGGTCGGGTGGCAGAGGGTCTTCGGCGGCCTCGTTATCGCGCAGTCGCTCGTCGCCGCCTGCCGCACCGTCGAGCACCGGGCGCCGCATTCCCTGCATGGCTACTTCATGCTGCCCGGCGACCCGTCGGTGCCCATCGTCTACGAGGTCGAGCGGTTGCGCGACGGTGGCAGCTTCACGACGCGAAGCTGTGTCGCCGTTCAGCATGGTCGGCCGATCTTCTCGTTGTCCGCATCGTTTCAGACCCCCGAGAGCGGGCTCGACCATGCGGCCGCCATGCCGGATGTTCCGCCTCCCGAAAGCCTGCCCAGCGAGAGCGAACTCATGGAGCGGTACGCGGGCCGGATGCCGGAGGCGGTGCGCCGCTACTTCGAGCGCGACCGGCCGATCGAGCTTAGGCCCGTGAACGTGTCGCGCTTCATCGACGCCGGCAAAGACCACGCCGCTCCGCTGCCGCGCAGCCAGAACATGTGGATGCGCGCGACGGCACCCCTGCCGGACGACCCGGCCATCCACGCCGCGGTCTTGGCCTATCTGTCCGACATGACCCTCCTGGATACCGCGCTGGTCGCCCATGGCCGATCGATCTTCGACCCCGACCTGCAGGTGGCCAGCCTCGATCATGCCCTCTGGTTCCATCGCCCGCTGCGGGCGGACCAATGGATGCTCTATGCCGAAGACAGTCCCAGCGCGTCCGGCGGACGGGGTTTCACTCGGGGCCAGATATTCACACGCGAGGGCCTGCTGGCGGCCTCCGTGGCGCAAGAGGGTCTGATCAGGCGGCGCCAGACAGGCTCCTGAGGCGCCCCGCATCATCAGGACGCGAGATCACATCGCGCTGAGATGCCCAATTTTTGTGCAGTGATGTCCTTTTCAAGGCGGGTTTGGCGGCATCGCTGATCTCGCCTTCGCGTCTCCGCGCCTTTGGCACGGCGCTTGAAAGGACCTCGAGGATGCCTTCGGTCCGCTACGCCGCACCGGGCGGGAGGGCGATCGGAGCTAACCCTCGGCCGCTGGAACAAGGAATGCCGAAATGAAGATAGTTATGGCCATCATCAAGCCTTTCAAGCTTGAGGAGGTCCGCGATGCGCTGACCGCGGTCGGGGTTCACGGCCTGACCGTGACCGAGGTCAAGGGCTATGGACGCCAGAAAGGTCATACGGAGATCTACCGCGGCGCGGAATATGCCGTGAGCTTCCTGCCGAAGCTCAAGATCGAGGTCGCGGTCGCGTCCGAGCTTCTGGATGCCGTGCTCGATGCCATCACCGCGACGGCGAGGACCGGACAGATCGGCGATGGCAAGATCTTCGTCACGACGCTTGAACAGGCTGTTCGCATCCGAACCGGCGAGACGGATGTCGACGCGCTCTGAACCTTCACACCATCACGCGGACCGGAGTTCATCAATGATCGTTTCACCCCAGTCGCTTCGAGCACGCTTGCCTCGAGCGGGTTCGAGCCTCGGGCTTGCGGCTTTGGCGCTTCTCGCGTCGGCCGCTGCGGTTTGGGCGCAGACCGCCACGCCGGAAGTCGCTTCTGCACCGCCGGCCGCCAACCCGGGCGATACGGCTTGGATGCTCGTCTCGTCGGCCTTGGTGCTGATGATGTCGATCCCGGGTTTGGCCTTGTTCTACGGCGGCCTCGTGCGGACGAAGAACATGCTGTCCGTCCTCAGCCAGGTCTTCATGATCGTGTCTATGGTGGGCGTCGTCTGGGTCCTCTACGGCTACTCGATGGCTTTCAGCGACGGCGGCGGCTGGACCGCCTATGTCGGCGGCCTCAGCAAAGCGTTTCTGCGGGGCGTGAACTCGAGTTCGACCGTTCCCACCTTCTCGCACCACACTGTGATTCCGGAATTTGCCTACATGGTGTTCCAGATGACCTTCGCGATGATCACGCCCGCCTTGATCATCGGGAGCCTCGCGGAACGCATGAAGTTCTCGGCCATGATGGTCTTCATGCTTCTTTGGGTCACCTTCATCTACTTCCCGATCGCTCATTGGGTGTGGTACACGGCGGCCCCCGACGATGTTGCAGCTGCGGCGAAGGCGCTCGCCGCCGCCGGTGCCGACGCCGCCGCGAAGACGGCTGCCCAGGCCAAGCTCGACGCGATCACGTCCAATGCGGGGTGGCTGGCCCAGATGGGGGCGCTCGACTTTGCCGGCGGCACGGTGGTGCATATCGATGCGGGCATCGCCGGTCTCGTCGGCTGCCTGTTGCTTGGCAAGCGCATCGGCTACCCGCGCGAGGCCATGCCGCCCCACTCGCTGACCATGACGATGATCGGGGCCGCCCTCCTGTGGGTGGGCTGGTTCGGCTTCAACGCCGGATCGAACCTCGAAGCCAACGGCACGACGGCCCTCGCTTTCGTGAACACGATGGTCGCCACCGCCGCGGCGACGTTGTCCTGGCTCTTTGTCGAATGGATGATGAAGGGAAGGCCGTCGCTGCTCGGCATGGCGTCGGGCGCGGTCGCGGGACTCGTCGCCATCACGCCGGCCTCGGGGTATGCGGGTCCGATGGGCGCGGTCGTGCTCGGCCTCGTCGTCAGCCCGGCCTGCTGGTTCTTCGTAGCCGTGGTCAAGGAGAAGCTGCACTATGACGATGCTCTCGACGTCTTCGGCGTCCACTGCATCGGCGGGATCATCGGTGCCATCGGCACCGGTATTCTGGTGGCGCCTTCGCTTGGTGGCGTGGGACTCACCGACTATACCAACGTCGCGAACGGCGATGCCGGCACCTACGACATGGCCGCTCAGGTGGTTATCCAATGCAAGGCCGTGGCCGCGACGTTGCTCTACTCGGGCATAGGTTCGGCGGTTCTCTACAAGCTGGTGGACATCGTCATCGGGCTGCGGGTGGCGCCGGAAAAGGAACGCGAAGGGCTCGACATCTCGGAGCACAGCGAGCGCGCCTACAACTACTGAGATAGATCGTGCCGTCGCGGCACGTTCGAGGGATGCGAGGCGGGGCCGGTGGCTCCGCCTTTCTTCGTCGAGGGGGCGCGGGAGAGGCGGCCATCGAGCGCAACGATCGACCGCATCGCCGCCGGCACCGACACGTAACCTGCGACAGGCACCACAACCACCGGACGGCAAGGGCAGGAAACAGGCGCATGATGTTATCCAGTGTCTCCAGTACCGTTAAGATCATTGCTTTGGCAGAGAGATTTTCGTTATCTCAGGTGCAGCCGTTAGATAATACCGCCCATTGATTTCCTGATGGAGCAAGCCGAGTGCTGACGCGTTCTCAAGAAACTCCATGGCCTGCTTTTCTGTGATGTGAACTTGGGTTCGAAGACGGTGTGGCGAGACCCACTGTTGATGCTGGGCGATCGAGACTGCGCGGGAAATCCCCCAATCCAGGTATTCTCTAACCGCTTTCTCAGCTTCTCTTTTACGCGCTGACTTACGTTTTGCAGAACGAACGAACAAGTAGATCAAAACCATCAGCGCTAGAGCTGCAAAACCCAGGTTCTTCTTCATGAAATCGAGGGCAGCAGATAAGATGCCCACGACGATAGCGACGAGGATGATTAGCCCCGTAAAGCGTTCTTCGGCGCGGCGGCGCCGCCTCATGTGTTCGCAAGCCCCACTACCATCATCGCAGCGACCCCAAGGGGCAAGCGCATTCCATCTTCCCGAAAACCGGGAGGACATCACGGGCCGAGGCGGGTGTCCAGGGTCGCGGCTGCCAGATCACGGCCGGGACGCTACGCTGCTTCTAGAGTCGGAATGCTGCTCACATCGACCTCCTTCTCGGCTTGTTCGAGATCATGGATCCGCTGCAAATTGAGCCAAACCATCGGCCCGTTACCGCACAACTTGCCGATACGGATCGCCATCGCGGCAGTCACCGGCTGCCTCTCGTCGAGGATGTCATAGAGGGTCTGGCGGGAGATACCGAGCAACTTGGCAATCTCGCTCTTGGGGCGGTTCAGGGCGGGGAGAACATCCTCGCGGAGCAATTCTCCAGGATGCATCGCCGGCAGGCCTCGCTTGATGTCGGTCATTAGTGATAATCCTCCATATCGACTTCGATTGCGCCGTCTTGACCCCAGCCGAACGTGATGCGCCAGTTCCCGCTGACCCAGATGGCGTAGCGGTGGTGTGATGTGCCGCCCGGGCCGTGAAAACGATAGCCGGGGAGGTTCATGTCTTCCGGTTTCGATGCTGCCTCCAAGGCCCGCAGCATGCGTCCGATCCGAGCAGGGTTCTGAACGCTCAGCTTGCGAGTTTCGCCCTGCTGGAAAAAGGCCTGGAGCGCCTTGGATCTGAACGACTGGATCATCCTGTAAGGTATAACCTTACATGTCGAATGTCAAGTCGTGCCTTACACTCCTAGTTCGCCCCCTCGGGATCTTCGCACATGAAGGCATGGTCCTGGTGACCATGCCTTCAACCAAACGCAAGGCGCTCTTCGAGGCGCCTTTTTCTATGAGGGTAGCGGCGACATATGTCCCTTCTCGACACGGTCAACGAGGTCATCGGCGATCTCGCGGTTCCCTGCGCGCTGATCTATTCGGCCTCGCGCAACGTCGGCGGCATCCTCGCCGACGTTGCGCGAGATCCATTCGGGTGAGGACACGATCACGGTGCACCCGGTGGAGACCGGCACCCCGGTGTCCGATCACGTCTTTGCAAACCCGCAATGCCCTGGTGGCAACGGCGGTTCGGGGCAAGCCACCACGCCAATCCGCAGCAGACCGCGTCCACGACCGACACGGGCACGCAGCAGCTTCAGGCGACATCGGGCGTGCCGAGCTTCGATCAAGACCGAGCGACGTTCGGTCCCCGCTGGTGCTCGTCTACCAAACCCCGCTTGGACCATCGCGGCGCCGGCTCACGGTATTCCTCGGCAGCGCCGCCTACCGCCTGCGCTTCGCCCAGGCCGATGCGTTCGAGAGGATAGATCATGGATCGGGCCGGGGGCTTCACAATCTCGTCACCGCGCATGTAGACTGTGGTGCCGCAGCTTCGGACCGAGCTCGCGGGCCTTTCTGCAGGAGGCGCTGAATTGACAGGTCGATGGTGTACTGTCCGTCGGAACCCTGGACGTCCAAAAGGTCGCGTTCCGCCCGGGGATGTCGCGCGTGCGCGGGTCCCCACGGCCGACAGTCATGCCACGGCTTCCCGCGTGCACGTCGCGGCAGGTGATCGCCGACGCCGCGTTGTCGGCGCCCGGGAGAGGAGTTGATGGGGTATCACAAGCCCACCCCAGACCTGTGCACCCTGGTGCTGAACGCCGACATGCAACCGCTGAGCTGGGGGCCGCTCTCCGTCTGGGCCTGGCAGGACGCGCTCGTGGCGGTCCTACAGGGGAGGGTCCACGAAGTCTCGAGCTACGATCTCGAAGTCAGGTCGGCGAGCAGATCCTTCCGCGTCCCTTCCGTTATCTCCCTCAAGAAGTACCATCGCCGGACGCGAATCTCCTTCACCCGGTATCACGTCTTCCTCCGCGACAGTTTCCGCTGCCAGTATTGCGACAAGCGGGAGGAGAGTACGAACCTCACCTTCGACCACGTCAATCCGCGCTCCAAAGGCGGGACGACCTGCTGGCAGAACATCGTGACCTGCTGTGCGAGGCACAATTTGCAGAAGGCCGACAAAACATTGAAACAGTCCGGGCTCAGCCTGCGGCGGATGCCGTTCGAGCCTAGTCCCGCGCAACTGGATCAGATCGCCCGGCGTCAGCCGGTCCCCGACAACCTCCATTCCACATGGCTGGATTATCTCTATTGGGACGCGACGCTGGAGCCGTGAAACCGCCGGTTCACGACCCGAGACCCAGGTCCCGCACGTCGACGAAATGACCGGCGATCGCCGCCGCCGCCGCCATGGCAGGTGAAACCAGATGGCTGCGGCCCTTGTAGCCCTGCCGTCCTTCAAAGTTGCGGTTGGAGGTCGAGGCGCACCGCTCGCCGGGGCTCAGCTTGTCGGGGTTCATCGCGAGGCACATGGAACAACCCGGCTCGCGCCAGTCGAAGCCGGCGCCCTTGAAGATGCGGTCGAGACCTTCGGCTTCCGCCTGCATCTTCACGAGCCCGGACCCCGGCACGATCATGGCGCTGACGCGATCGGCGACTTTCTGGCCTTCGACGATTTTGGCGACCTGCCGCAGATCCTCGATCCGCCCATTGGTGCAAGACCCGATGAAGACGCGATCGATGGGGATGTCGGTTATGCGCTCGCCGCCCTGCAGCCCCATATAGGCGAGGGCCTGCTGAAGCGACCGCCGCTTTTCCTCGCTGGTGGCCTCTTCGGGACGCGGCACCGTCCCGGTCACGGCGACGACGTCCTGCGGGCTCGTTCCCCAGGACACGATGGGCGGCAGCGCCCCGGCGTCAAGTTTCACGATGCGGTCGAAATGAGCACCAGGATCGGTCTGCAGCGTGCGCCAATAGGCCACCGCGCGGTCCCACATCGCCCCCTTCGGGGACTTCGGCCGGTCCTTGAGGTAGGCGAAGGTCTTGTCGTCCGGCGCCACGAGGCCGGCGCGCGCCCCGCCTTCGATCGACATGTTGCAGATCGTCATGCGGCCCTCCATCGACAGGGCGCGGATGGCTTCGCCCGCATATTCGATGACATGGCCGGTGCCGCCGGCGGTGCCGATCTCGCCGATGATGGCGAGGATGATGTCCTTGGCGGAAACCCCCTCCGGCAAGGTGCCGTCCATCTGGACCAGCATGTTCTTGGCCTTGCCCTGGATCAGCGTTTGCGTGGCGAGCACATGCTCGACCTCCGACGTGCCGATGCCATGGGCCAGCGCCCCGAACGCACCATGGGTCGAGGTATGGCTGTCGCCGCAGACGATCGTGGTGCCAGGCAGAGTGAAGCCCTGTTCCGGCCCGAT
>CAXSEU010000002.1:18763-23486 GCA_964236485.1 uncultured Lichenihabitans sp.
TGTGAACGATGCCCTGCCGGACGTCGAGTTCGTCGAAATATTCGATACCGAAATCCCTGGCATTGGTGGCAAGCGTCTCCACCTGCATGCGGCTCTCGGGTTCTTCGATGCCGTTGCGGCGGTCGGAGGTCTGAACATTGTGGTCGACGACCGCCAGGGTCTTCTCCGGCGCCCGCACCGTGCGGCCACCGACCCTCAGGCCTTCGAACGCTTGCGGGCTCGTGACCTCATGCACCAGATGACGGTCGATGTAGAGGAGACATGTACCATCGGGCTGGCGATCGACGACGTGGTCGTCCCAGATCTTGTCGTAGAGGGTTCTCGGAGCCCGGGCAGGCGCGTCGACCATGGTCGTCTTCCGTGACTTGGCGGGGCCGGGTCAGGAAGCTGGCGTGCTTCCCGACCGATCGATTGGCCGGCTGGCTTGGTTGCGGTCTGAGCCGCTCGCGGCGGGCTTGCGATTTCGGCAGGTTACTCGGCAGCCGTGCCGGACTTCGCCTCGGCCTTGGCTCTTGCCTTGGAACGAGCCGCGGGATCGAGGCGCTCGGCGATACGGGCCGACTTGCCGCGACGGTCACGCAGATAGTATAGTTTTGCCCGGCGAACCTTGCCATGGCGCACGACCTTGATGGAATCGATGTTCGGCGAAAAGATCGGGAAGACGCGCTCGACACCCTCGCCGTAGGATATCTTGCGAACCGTGAAGCTCTCCTGCAACCCGCCTCCCGTCCGCGCAATACAGACGCCTTCATAGGCCTGCACCCGGACGCGTTCGCCTTCCTTGACCTTCACGTTGACGATCACCGTATCGCCGGGCTGAAAGTCGGGGGTCGTCTTGCCGACCGAGAGGCGAGCGGCCTCCTCCGCATCGAGCGTCTGTATGATGTTCATGGGAATCGTCCTCTGCCGACGCGGCCCCGGGGGTCGCAGCGTTTCGGCTCGCTGTTTTGAGTTGTGGCCGGCCTTTACACGTGCCGGGGGTGGATGTCGAGCGGGATGTGGTGGTGGCGCTCACGGGGCCGACAAGCAGCCATTCTCACAGGTTGCGCTTCGCTATCGCCAAGCGAAGCTTTTCCATGGCCCGATTCTCGATCTGTCTGACGCGTTCCTTGGAAATTCCAAGCCGGCCGCCAAGCGCCTCGAGGGTCGCCGAGTCTTCCGCCAGTCGCCGCTCCCTCACGATGCGGAGCTCGCGTTCGGACAACACCTCGAGGGCGTCACGCAGCCAGGAGATCCGGCGATCAGCGTCGATGAGGTCGCCCACCGCCTCATCGGGAAGGGGTTTGTCGTCGACGAGGAACTCGACCCGCTCCGTCGCACCCGCACTGTCGGTTGCCGCCACCGGCGCATTCAAAGACACATCCGGCGAAGAGAGCCGTGTATCCATCAGCTCGACGTCGGCCGGCGACACACCGAGCGCCATCGCTATGGTGGCGAACATCGACGCGTTGCCGGCTCCGGCATCCCGCGACAGTTTCGCGCGCAGGCGGCGAAGGTTGAAGAACAGCGCCTTCTGGGCGGAACTCGTGCCGCCGCGGACGATCGACCAGTTGCGCAGGATGTAGTCCTGGATGGAGGCGCGGATCCACCAGGTGGCGTAGGTCGAGAACCGCACCTCGCGTTCCGGCTCGAACCGGGCGGCGGCTTCAAGCAAGCCGACGTGGCCCTCCTGGATCAGGTCCGCGACCGGCAAGCCGTAGTGGCGGAAGCGCGCGGCGAGCGCTATCACCAGACGCATATGAGCCGAAGCGAGTTCATGCAGGGCCGCTTCGTCGCGGTTCGCGCGCCAGTTCTCCGTAAGGGTCCGTTCCTCATCCCGCTCGAGGAACTTGGCCGCCATGGCGGCCTTGACGAACTGTCGCCTCACGCCCGCCAATTGCAACATGGAGATCTCCCTCGTCCGGTAAGGAAATACGCAGCCGCTCAGCAATGGGTTCAGGCCCGCGCGCGGATTAGCTGCGGCATTTAGAGCACGCCAGACTGTCTTGGAAGCGTGTCTTCCACACAAGTCCTTGAACATGCTCGCCTTTTGACCAGCATGTGGCAGCAACAGCATGACAGACGCAGGCTCAGTGCCGGCTACGCCGGTTCAGTCCAGGACGATCTTGTAGCGCTGGCCTGCCTCGAGGGCGCTCGCGTCGATGCCGTTGAGGACCTTGAAGGTTTCGAGCGGATGGTCGGGGACCGCCATGCGGCCCGCGAAGGCTTCCGCCGTGTCGCCGGGCTGCGCCACCGCGGTCTCGACCCGCGTCGGCTTGATGGCGCGGAGCTCGTCGGGCGTCATCCGCCGGAACGTATCGATCGAGTCACGGAACTGCCGATCGAGCTCCGAGCTGAGATCGCGCGCCGCGAAGGTCAGCCGATAGACCTCGCCTCCGATGCGGATCGCCGCAAGGCGGAACGTCCAGTCCTCGGCCTTGGCGGTTGCCGTCACGGCGCTCAGCCCGTTGACCACGATGCCTTCCGTCGTGTTCGGCTTCAGGCCTTCGATCCAGCCCGACCCCAGATAGGATTCGAGCGTGGTGTCCGCCGGGATGCTGACACGGTCGAGCCGCAGGGCCTGATTGCCGTCCGCCGTCACCCCGAGCACCGCCTGAGCCGAATTCTCGAGCACGAAGTTTTCCGGCGCGGTGAACGCGAAGCCGAGCTTCGGATGCACGAAGGTGCGGCCGCGAACGACACCTTCCGCCGGATCGTCCCCAAACAGCATGCCCGAGAGCGCCGCCAGATAGCGGTCCCGCCCGCTCTCCCCGATGCCGGGCGCGCCGATACCGCGTGCCACCATGATGGCATGTGCCACACGCTCCGGCGTCGAGGGGTGGGTCGCCATCATGTCGGGTTTGCTGGAGCCGTTGGGATGCGTCGCTTGGCGCAGCACGGTCGACTTCTCGAGTGAGACGAGGAAGCGCGATGCCGCGAAGGGGTCGAAGCCCGCACGGGCGATGACGCTGACGCCGATCTCGTCGGCCTGGAACTCCTGCTGCCGCGAAAAGCTCGCCAGCGAAAGCTGCGCATAGGTCTTGAAGGTCCTGCCGCGCTCGCGGTTGTCGATGACGTCCGCCGCCTGGCTGATCACGGCCGATCGTTTCTCGAGTTCCGCGCGCTGCAAGGCGTGGCGTGCCGTCACATGAGCGATCTCGTGCGCCATGACGGCCGCGACCTCGGAGGTGTCCGTGGCGAGGGCCAGCAAGCCCCGCGTCACGTAGATGTTGCCGGAGGGCAGCGCGAAGGCGTTGACGACCGGCGAATTGAGGATCGACACCTTGTACACTTGGCTCGGGGTGTCGCTGGCGGCGGCCAGCTTCGCCAGCACGTCGTCCAGCAGACGTTCCGTCGCGGGTGCCCGATATTCCCCGCCGAAATAGGCGACGAGTTGCTTATGCTCGCGCGACGCCCGCGACTCGATCCCGGTCGTCTTGGGCGCCAATGCCGGCACCGCGAGACTGGCCTGAACCGGCTTCGGATGCTCCTCCACGAAGCCCGAACAGCCGCTCAGGATCGAGCCGAGGACCGCGACCGCCAGCGCTAAGCGCGCGCGGGACGCGCCCGCCTCGCCTCGACCCATCCTCGATTGACTCATGCTGCCTCGATCGCCCTGCCTCGGTCTCCCACGCCCCCGGTCAAGCGGCCCGGACGCTGCGGCTGGCCCACGAGAGACCCGCTCAATCCGCCGGCTCCCGAGCCTCGGTGTCGCTCCGTTCCGTTCCCCCGCGGACACCTTCGGCGGGTCTGTCCGCTGCCGGGTCGCCCGCGCTCAGGACCTCGACCTGCCCGGCCTCGGTCACATCGATCCTCGGGCCGAACCGGTCGTCGAGGAAACCTCGGATGCGAAGTCTCGAGCCAACCAGATTCTCCAGACGGATGCCAGCGCGGGCAAACGTCTGGACCTGGCGTGGTGCCAGCGTCGCCGCGAAGCCATGGCCGTCCTCCCCGAGCTGCAGGTAGAGCCGTTCCCGCCTCCGGCGCACCCGTGCCGTTCCCTCGACCAAAGCCATCGCGCCGGTTCGCTCCGCCAGACCCCTTCGATCGTCGCCCCGGACAACCGCGTAATATGGATCCGACCAGAGGCCAAGCCCGGCCGCGCGGGCCTTGATCTCCAAAGCGAGGTAGCGCGTGGCGCAGGACCGGATGGCAACCTCGGGCCGGGTGCGCGCCCAGCCCTCCTCGATAAGCCGCTCGTTCATCGATGTGGCTTCGCCTTCGGGCATCCCCTCGGCGGACCGTCGCTGGTCCGGCGCTGCGACGAGGGCCGACAGCCGCTCCCATCGATCGGGTGCGGGGGACAGGATGGCCACAGCCGCCTCGCGTCCGACGAGCCGATCGGCCAGTGCGGCGCGCGCCGTCTCCCCAAGTCCAGGATTGGTGGGCGTCGCCCGGGCAAGGTCGAGGCCAGCGAGCCTCAGCGTCCGCCCGTCTTCGAGCGCGACATCGCCGTCGTCGACCACGGCCGCGACCCGGACGATCTCGGCGGGGGTGACGCAGAGGGGCTCGGCGCCCTGGGCCCGGGAGCCCGTCGACCCGAAGGCACCCGCCAGCACGAGAGCGGCAACCACGTCGATCCGCGGGCGAGAGTGGGACGGGTTCCGCATCGATGCGCCTCCGACATAGGGACCAGCCTACAGCAAACCACGCCATGGGGGGAGGGCTTTGCAATCTCCGCGCCTATGCTACAACGCCATCGGCAGGTTGCCATGCGGCAAGGCGGTCTTGGGCTTCGCCGCAT
>CAXSEU010000002.1:23496-23867 GCA_964236485.1 uncultured Lichenihabitans sp.
CGAATAGTGCCAGGGCGATCCAATGGCCGTCATGGCCAACGGCTTCGCGCCGCGTCCCGGTAGCTCAGCAGGATAGAGCAACGGTTTCCTAAACCGTAGGTCAGGGGTTCGAATCCCTTCCGGGACGCCACCGCTTCCGCATGGCACCGCGCATCGGATCGAAACTTTCGGTCCCGTCCCGCGTAGCTTGCTCACCTTCCGGAGGCAACACGGGCGGGGAGCATGATGCGAAAATTCCTCACCATCGACGACTTCAACCTGGTCACGTCGCAGCTGAAGGACAGGCGGATCCATCCGGGCAGGCTCGAGATCGTCACCGGAACCTTGCCGGGCTTCGGTGACGTCATTTTGATCAGATCGTCCGAGAATGC
>CAXSEU010000003.1:0-7182 GCA_964236485.1 uncultured Lichenihabitans sp.
CACGGTGACGTGCGGGTGGTAGGGGAAGGCGAGATCGACCTCGAGGCCCGCCGGGAGGGCGCCCTGGTGGGAGGGCTCTATGGGGTTTCGCTTGGCGGCGTCTTCTTCGGTGAGAGCATGTTCCACCGCGCGACCGACGCCTCCAAGGTGTGCCTGCTGCACCTCGCCGCGCGCCTCATCGCCGGGGGGTTCAGTCTTCTCGACGCTCAGTTCGTCACCCCGCACCTCGCGACCCTTGGAGCGATCGAGGTCCCGCGGCGCGCCTACAGGGCCATGCTTCAAGCGGCCCTTGAACGGCCTGCCAGCTTCGATGCTTGGCCTAAGGCCCCGGTGCGCGGCTCCGCTGTCCTCCAGCAAATCGGGTGACGGTCTGCGGCACTGCGGCGAGCCCCGCCGGCCTCAGCGCGAATGAGAACCGCCGGGGTCCTTGCCGAAGGTCTCCGCCGGATATTGACTCGTCGGGAAAAATCGTTGCGTCGGCTCGCGGTGTTCCGCCTGAAGGTCAGGCGGCGGCGGCGGGGCCGGCCGGGCCACGCGCTTCGGCTTCGGGATCGGCGCGCTCCTCGATGGGGGCGCCGGAATGGCCGGGGAAACGGCCACTCCCGCGGGGGCGCTGGCGGCGCCCGCCGGGGCGCTGGCGGCACCCGGGGGGGCGCTGGCGGCACCCGCGGGGGCGCTGGCGGCGCCCGGGGGAGCACTGCCGGACGGCACGGCCCCCGGGTCCTCGGCGTCGGCCGTCTGCGGCGCCTCCGCGATTGTCTCGCCCGGGTTTTTGCAGTCCGTCAGCCAGATGTCGTAGATAGGGTGCTCGATGCCGTGCAACCCGGGGCTGGCGGCGTAGATCCACCCTGAGAAGATCCGCTTGTCGTCGTTGCCGGCCGATACCTCGTCGACTTCGATGAACGTGTCCGTCTGCGGCGTCTCTGTGGGCGGCCGTGTGTAGCAGACGCGGGACGTGACCTTCAGCGAACCGAACTGCACCGTCTCGCCCATCGCGGCCTGGAAGGAGATGATCCGCCCCGTGATCTTGTCGAGGCCCGAAAAAACCGCCGTCCCGTTTTTGATCTTGTCCGCTCGGGCGACGCCCGAACCGCAGATCACGGCCAGCACGGTGCCAGACGCCAGAAGCCATCTCGGGCCTGACCGCGACCGCGACGCCTTGTGTCCGGCCGTTCCGGATCGATCATTCGTCATGAACCAACCATTGGGAGCGCGGGTCGGGGAACGCTGTTCGCCCAGCGCAAGGCCTTATCTCGAGCGAAAGGCAAGCAAGCCGCTGGTTTCCCCTGTCCTATGGCAAACCGAAGGCTCAACCCGGGGTCCAGGCGTCGTAATCGCCGCCCGTCTTCGGCCGCGATCCGGGACGCATCATGGAACCCGGCGGGCGGTAGGCCTCGGGGGTTCCCGTCATGTTCGGCTCATGGGCTTTCTCCCAGGACCTCGACGTATAGCTTCCGGCGGTTGGAAGCTGGTCGGTCTGATGCCGGAGCCACCCATACCAGCCGGGTGGCACCAGGGAGCCGTCGCTTTCGCGAGCGAAGATTGTCCAGCGTCGCTCGAAGCCGAGGACAGGATCGATCCTCCCGCCCCGCGTGCGATAATAGACGTTGCCGAATTCGTCGCTGCCGACTTCTTCCCCGTGCCGCCACGTGTAGAAACGCGTGTTGATGGTTGCGCCGTGCCACCAGGTCAAACCTCGCGCTAGCCAGGTCATGACAGTGGGCGCCTGGGGTCTAGGGCCGACGGCGTTCAAAGGTCACGCTCGCTGCTGATGTCCATGGCGTTCGGAATAGGTCGGCTCGCCGCCCAAGTAAAGTTCGCCGCGCGGTGGAGGGCAGCGGAGCTTGGGAGGGGCACGCCGTTGCGGGCGTCGGCCAATGCCCATCGTGGCAGGGACACAAGTATTTGGCCGTTCAGGCGCGGGTTTATCCGACCACGAACCCCGTTTGTTCGCGGCTGGGTGAGTCGACCCGGACTCTAGTTTCCGAGCCTAGAAAATCTAACGCGTCCCTGATCATTAACAATCGGTTAAGATGCCCGGCGCTAAGAGTCCTGTGGACGGCCCCGCTGTGCCGAGACTCGTTTGCCGGCCTCCGATACTGTGGCGGCTCGTTACGGAAGGCAGACACTGCACCCTATATAAGGGACGAGGAGGCGTTCCGGCGCGGGGTCAAAACCCTTCCGGGACATGGTCAGGATGTCGGCGCGCCGCGAGCCGGACATAGGGTGTCCGGTCGTGGCCGTTCGGTTTGCTCGGCCGGCAGGGCTGCGGTGCAATCGAGGTCAGACAATGCGGATCGAGCGTCGCTACACCAAGGCCGTGGGCCTTCCCTATCAGGACGTCGAGTTTCGCCCGACGAAAAGCGAGATTCGCAATCCCGACGGCTCGGTGGTCTTCTCCCTAGGCGGCATCGAGGTGCCGGCGGCGTGGAGCCAGGTTGCGGCCGATGTGCTGGCGCAGAAATATTTCCGCAAGGCAGGCGTTCCGGCGCGGCTCAAGCGGGTCGAGGAGAACACCGTCCCGCCTTTCCTGTGGCGCTCGCTGCCCGACGCGGAGGCTTTGTCCCTGCTTCCCGAAGCCGAGCGATACGGGTCCGAGACTTCGGCCAAGCAGGTCTTCGATCGGATGGCCGGAACCTGGACCTACTGGGCCTGGAAGGGCAAGTATTTCAACGACGAATCGGACGCGCAGGCGTTCTGCGACGAGCTTCGGTTCATGCTGGCGCGCCAGATGGCGGCGCCCAATTCGCCGCAATGGTTCAACACGGGCCTCCATTGGGCCTATGGCATCGACGGCCCGGGCCAGGGCCATTTCTATGTCGACCATCTGACCGGCGTGCTGACGCGATCCACCTCGTCATACGAGCATCCGCAGCCGCATGCGTGCTTCATCCAGTCGGTCGCCGATGACCTCGTGAACGAGGGCGGCATCATGGATCTGTGGGTGCGCGAGGCGCGCCTGTTCAAGTACGGCTCGGGCACCGGCACCAACTTCTCCCGCCTGCGCGGCGAGAACGAGAAGCTGTCGGGCGGAGGTAAATCGTCCGGCCTGATGAGCTTCCTCAAGATCGGCGATCGGGCGGCGGGCGCCATCAAATCGGGCGGCACCACCCGGCGGGCGGCCAAGATGGTCGTGGTCGACGCGGATCATCCGGACATCGAGGCCTACGTCGATTGGAAGGTCAAGGAGGAGCAGAAGGTCGCGGCGCTGGTCACCGGCTCCAAGGTGGTGAAACGTCACCTTAAGGCCGTGCTGCGGGCCTGCCTCAATTGCGAGGGCTCGGGCGACGATTGCTTCAACCCGGAAAAGAACCCCGCCCTCAAGCGGGAGATCAAGCTCGGCCGGCGAGCGTCGGTGTCGGACAACATGATCCAGCGCGTCATCCAGCTCGCACAGCAGGGCTACACGACGCTGGATTTCGACGAATTCACGACCGACTGGGACAGCGAGGCCTACCTGACGGTGGCAGGGCAGAACTCCAACAATTCCGTGCGGGTCACCGACGCTTTCCTGAATGCCGTCGAAAACGACGGCCCCTGGCAGCTCCTTCGCCGGCTCGACGGCAAGCCGGCCAAGACCCTTCAGGCGCGCGCCTTGTGGGACAAGATCGGCTATGCTGCCTGGGCCTCGGCCGACCCTGGCATCCAGTACCACACCACCATCAACGACTGGCACACCTGCCCGGCGGGCGGCCCGATCCGCGCCAGCAATCCTTGCGTAACCGGCGACACTTTGGTGGCGACTGCCGAGGGGTTGAAGCGCATCGACGCGCTGATCTCGGCACCGACGGAGGTCGTGGGAGCCGATGGCGCGCTTCATCCAATACGGCCGGCTTTCCTGACCGGGCGGAAGCCGGTCTATCGCCTGACCACCAAGGCAGGTCATGAACTGAAATTAACGGCCGACCACAAGGTGCTCACCCGCAATCGAGGTGACGTGGCGGCATCGGACCTGACGGCGGATGATGTTCTGATCCTTGGCCGGCCGGCCTTTGGAACCTCGAGCCTCGATACGAGGCTTGGCGAGTTCCTTGGGCTCGCGCTCGGCGATGGCTGCGCGATGGGCGCTCAGGGCACGATTCTTGTCACTCTCTCGCCGAATGAACTGGCAGTTGCCGAACGTGTTCACGGCAACCTCTCTGCCTACAGGCGCGAACAGGGAGACGACGGACGAGGTCATCGCAAGACGACGATCAGCCAGCCCCAGACGACCCTTCGTTTCGGCAGTAGTGCCAAGGCGGTGCGTGAGCCATTGGCCGCACTCGCGGTGTTGGACGCCGGTGCTTCGCGCAAGGCGTTGACCGACGCGGCGCTCGGTCTCGACCGAGCATCGATCCGAGCCGTGCTGGCGGGACTGTTCACGGCGGACGGCACCGTCGCCAATTATGACGAGAAGTCGCAGCACATTGCTCTCGATAGCGTTTCGCTGGTTCTGTTGCAGCAAGTGCAGCGGCTCTTGCTGAGCTTCGGTATCAAGGCGAAGCTGTACCGGAACCGTCGGAGCGGCGAACTGCTGAGCATGCTGCCCGACGGACGTGGCGGCACCCAGAGCTATCCGGTTCAGCAGATCCACAGTCTCCGTATCACGCGATCGTCACGCATGCTCTTCGAATCGGAGATCGGCTTTCTTGAAGGCAGCGCGAAGGGCGCCGATCTGGCGGCCATGAACAGCTCGGTCTCTGCCTACGCGGACCGCATGGAGGATCGGCTAGCCCGGCTTGAATATCTCGGCGAGGAGGCGGTTTTCGACCTGACCGAGCCGGTTACGAGCCACTTCGTGGCAAATGGTCTCGTGGTGCATAATTGCTCCGAGTACATGTTCCTCGACGATACGGCGTGCAACCTGGCGTCGCTGAACCTGATGCAGTTCCGCAATCCTGCCGGGCGGATCGACGTCGCCTCCTACGAACATGCGGTGCGGCTCTGGACCGTGGTGCTGGAAGCCTCGGTCCTGATGGCGCAGTTCCCTTCGGCCGAGATCGCCGAACTGTCCTATAGATATCGCACGCTCGGTCTCGGCTTCGCCAACCTTGGGGGCCTGCTGATGGCTTCAGGCATCGCCTATGATTCGGATGAGGGCCGGGCCCTCGGGGGCGCCCTGTCGGCGCTGATGACCGGCATCTGCTACGAGACCTCGGCCGAGATGGCACGCGAACTCGGCGCCTTCCCGGGGTTCGCCCCCAACGCCGAGTCCATGCTGCACCTTCTGGTTCACCATCGCCGCGCCGCGCACGGCGAATCGCGCGGCTATGAAGCACTGGCGGTGAGCCCCGTCCCTCTCGATGCGGCGTCCTGCCCGCAGCCGCAGCTTGCCGAACGCGCGCGTCTCGCCTGGGACCGTGCGCTCGAACTCGGCGAACAGCACGGCTACCGCAACGCGCAGACCACGGTGGTGGCGCCGACCGGCACCATCGGCCTGGTGATGGATTGCGACACCACGGGCATCGAGCCCGACTTCGCGCTGGCGAAGTTCAAGAAGCTCGCGGGCGGCGGCTACTTCAAGGTCGTCAATCGCGCCGTGCCCGAGGCCCTGGGTGCGCTCGGCTACCGGCCGTCCGAGATCGGCGAGATCGAGGTCTATGCGGTCGGCCACGGCAACCTCCGCCAGGCGCCCGCCATCAACGCTGCGACGCTGACGGCGCGGGGCTTCACGCCCGAGAAGCTGGAGGTGCTGGAGAAGGCCCTTGCCAGCGCCTTCGACATCAAGTTCGTGTTCAACAAATGGACGCTCGGGGCCGACTTCCTGGTCGGCAGCCTGAAGGTTCCGGCCGAGAAGCTCGACGATCCCGCGTTCGATCTTCTCAGCCACCTGGGCTTCAGCAGGCCCGAGATCGAGGCGGCGAACATTCACGTTTGCGGCGCCATGACGCTCGAGGGCGCGCCGCACCTCAAGCCCGAAGACTACAAGGTGTTCGATTGCGCCAATCCCTGCGGGCGCACCGGGAAGCGCTATTTGTCGGTCGAAAGCCACATCCGCATGATGGCGGCCTCCCAGCCCTTCATTTCGGGCGCGATCTCGAAGACCATCAATATGCCGAACGACGCGACCGTCAACTCGTGCAAGGACGCCTACCTGCTGTCCTGGCGCCTGGGGCTGAAGGCCAACGCGCTCTATCGCGACGGCTCGAAACTGTCGCAGCCGCTGAATGCGCAGCTCGTCGGCGATGATGACGACGACGAGGACGCGTTGGAAGACCTCCTCGCGGCCTCGATGCCGACCCGTACCGCGGAAGTCGCGGAGCGGATCGTCGAGCGTGTGGTGGAGCGGATCGAGCGTCGCCGCGAGCGCGAAAAACTTCCCTCGCGCCGCAAGGGCTACACGCAGAAGGCCACCGTCGGGGGCCACAAGGTCTATCTGCGTACGGGCGAATATGTCGACGGCCGCATCGGCGAAATTTTCATCGACATGCACAAGGAGGGCGCCGCCTTCCGGTCGCTGATGAACAATTTCGCCATCGCGATCTCGCTCGGCCTGCAATACGGCGTACCGCTCGACGAATATGTGGACGCCTTCACGTTCACCCGCTTCGAGCCGGCCGGCCCGGTGCAGGGCAACGACGCCATCAAGAACGCCACCTCGATCCTGGACTACGTGTTCCGGGAGTTGGCAGTGTCCTATCTCGACCGGAGCGATCTTGCCCATGTGCAACCGGCCGACATCGGTTTCGATGTCCTGGGCAGCGGCGAGGGCGAGGGCCGCCTCGGTGGCGCGAACGCCGAAGCGCGGGCGACAGCACCGGCCAGCATGCTGTCGAAAGGCTTCGTGCGCTCCAAGACCGACCGGCTGATGCTGGTGCGGGGCGCCCCTGCCCCGGACGCACGGCCCGCGACCGTCGCGAAAGCCGAACCCTACCCCATCGCTGGGGCGACGGCGTTGAAGCAGGACATCGTCCATGAGGCTGAAGCCGAGCTGTCGGCGCTCTCCTGGAGCGAGCCGCAGGGCTTTTCAGCCGCCAAGGGCGCGGTCGCGGACAAGCGGGCGGAGGCCCGAATGAAGGGCTACGTCGGCGAAGCCTGCCCCGAATGCGCCAATTTCACCCTCGTGCGCAACGGCAGCTGCCTCAAATGCGAGACCTGTGGCGCGACGACGGGGTGCTCGTAGGGCGGCGATTCACCGTCGTGGATCCGTAGAACGCCCGTCTTACCGGCGGGCAGCCGATCGGGCTGGCGTGGTCCCGTTCC
>CAXSEU010000003.1:7192-19659 GCA_964236485.1 uncultured Lichenihabitans sp.
GCCGAAGCGCGAGGGCCCGTGCACTTGCTACGCGATTTTGGATCGACCGCGGCCGCCGCGGGAGTGGACGTTCAGGCCCGGATCGGCGAATCGGAACCTGTTGCGTCCTTGGCGCTTGGCCTCGTAGAGGGCGGCGTCGGCCTTCTCCAACAGAACGGTGCCGTCCATGCCATTGGACGGTCCGAGCGAGATGCCGAGCGAGCCGCTGATCCTCAAGGTGCGCCCGTCGATGTCGAAGGGCTTGGACAGCATCGAGACCAGGCGCCCAGCCAGCCATGCCGCCTCCCTCACGTGCAGGACCGGCGCCTGCAACACCACGAACTCGTCGCCACCGAGCCGCGCGAGCGCGTCGCCAGCCCGAATCGCCCCGCGCAGCCGGTCGCCTACCGCGCATAGCAATCGGTCGCCGACGGCGTGGCCCCACCTATCGTTGACGGCCTTGAAGCCGTCGAGATCGATGCAGAGCACGGCCAGAGCCTCGCTGGACCCCGGCAGCCGGGCGAGGGCCGCCTCAAGCCGGTCGGCGAGCAGGAAGCGATTGGGAAGGCCGGTCAGCGCATCGTGGTGGGCCATGTAGGCGATACGCGCCTCATCGGCACGCCGGTCGGTCACATCCTCGCACACGCCGAGGACGTAGCGTGGCTCGCCCGTGCGGGCATCCTCGAGCGTGACCCTCCGGGTGTGGATCGAGCGGGCGGCGCCGTCGGGACGATGGAGGATCTCATCGTCGACGGTTCCGACCCTACCGAGACGGAAAGCCTCGTGGTCTTTCGAGACGAGGCGTTCGGCGCCCTCGGAGCCGAAGACCTCCGCATCCGACTGGCCGAGGATCGAGGTGCCGGCGCGTCCGGCCAGCGTCTCGCACGCGCGGTTGAAGATGACGTAGCGCCCGTCGGCCCACATGTCCCTGACGAACATGGCCGCCGGGATCTGGTCGACGACATCCTTGAGGAAGGCGCGCGCCTCCCGGACCTCGTCCTCCATCCGCTGCCGCTCGGTCACGTCGAAGATTGCCACGAGGACGGCCGGGCGACCGGCGTGGTCAAGCACACGGGCGCTGACCTTGACGATCCGCTCTTCCCCACTGCCGGTCCGATGAATCTGGGTTTCGTCGGCCAGGGCTGGATCGTGCAGCCGCAAGATCATCGCCTGATTCTCACCGGCGACGCGCTCGGGCCGGATGTCGGCGAGTTCGAGTTCGAGAAACGCCTGCCGCGCGACACCGTAGAACGCCACGGCAGCGTCGTTCGCCGCGAGGATGCGGAGCGTCAGGCGATCGAGGACGATCATCGGAACCTGGTTCGCATCGAACAGCAGGCGGAACGAGCGTTCCCGATCGACGAGCTCCGTTATGTCGGACCGGATGCCGACCCTGCCTCCGTGCGCGAGGAGGCGGTCCTGGACGCGAACCCAGCGCCCGTCACCGAGTTGATGCTCGTGCGCGCCTTCCGCGGCTTGGAAGCGGCCGAGCCGTTCCGCCAGCCAGGCTTCTTCCCGACCCTTCGCAGCGACGACATGGCCCTCCGCGAGACATGCCTTGAGGTGGTCGTCGAAGCGCAGACCTCGTCGCAGGATGGCGCCCGGGCAGGCATAGGTCTCCTCGAACCGGCGGTTCCAGAACACGAAGCGGCCGTCGCGGTCGAAGACCGCGATCGCTTCCGGCAAGGCCTCGAGCGCGTCCGCCATATCCCGGATCGCGCCATGATCGCCAGCCTCGGCGGCGACCGACGAGATCCCGGCGTCGAACTGGCCGGCCGCGGACGGGATGATCTCGGGAGGGATGTTGCGTTCGTCAGCTGCGGAGTCGTCGGTCGCGGCGAGCGCACCGGGACCTTGCTCGCCCGGCTGACGGAGGGGAACGATGGCGACCTGAGGCAAGCCGCACGGCGGGCCCGCCGCTCGAAGGGGGCCGACCGGCGCTTCGCCGCCTCGGCTCTCCGCCTCGCGCAGCGCCTCGGCAAGCAGTGCGATGAGACGCGCCTCGTCCTCGGGCTCCAGTCCATGCTTCGCGAGCACGCGAAGGGTCTCTCGCAGGGGCGCGGGCAGGGCCGGCGATGACGCCGAGAGGGCGTCGGCGGCGACGCGCAGGAGCGACACCACACCCTTGGGGCAGGTCGGAAGGCTCTGCTCGGACCCGGCTCCAGCCACGCTGATCATCCTCGCGCGCCGTCCTCCTCCTGCGCTCGATCGTCCTTATGCCACCGCAACCTTTCTCCATGGTTACCGCTCGTCCCCAAACGTCACGAGGGGCGTGACCCCGCTGACCGCGAGATTCGAATTCCGGCTGGGCAACAGAGCCCTCTGCGACGTCGACTTCATATGCGTGCAGATGTGGGTCATTTGGGTTCATCAAATCCCGTACGGGAAGAGTTCTGCACCGTGCCGTCGACCGGCGCCACGAGACGAGCTGCTGCTCGGCTTCCAGCATCGGCGGCTTCGGTCGGAGGGTCGTTGGCGTTGCACGAATGACCACGTTCCGTTCGCTCACTTTACATAGCTCAAGAAACACGTCAGCTGAATCATGTGGTCCGGCGCCTCGGCGCGTGTCTCCTTCTCACGCGGTCGGGCAGCCACCGATAGCCTTCTGAAAGAACGGTTCGATCCTGTCGTCCCTGGCGCCGAGGATGCTGACGTGATCGCCTGGAATAGCGTCGAATCGGGTCCCGGGCGGCCCCAGGGCGGCGAGCCGTCGCCCTTCGGACACGGGCACGACGCCGTCCCGCGTTCCATGGACGATCTCCACCGGCCCGTGCACGTGGCCGATGCGCAGGTCGGATCGAAACGGATCGCGGAGCATCAGCGACACCGGCACGAAAGGCAGCCGGGCCTGGGCCAGCGCCAGCACCGAGGCGAAGGGCGCTTCGAGGTAGAGTCCGGCATGGCCGCGTTCGCGTTCGGCGACCGCGATGGCGACGGCACCGCCCATCGAGTGGCCGTGGAGGAGGACGGGCGAGGTCGGGGCGCGGCGCCTGGCCTCGGCATAGGCCGCCAGGCCATCGTCGATGAGGCCCGTTTCGCTCGGCGACCCGGCGGAGCCCGGATAGCCGCGATACGCGATCGCCAGGAGACCCCACCCGTCGCGAGCCCAAGCGCCTCCGGCGAAGCGCGCGGCCGCCTGCTCGGGGAAGGATCCGTTGCCATGGAAGCTCACCACCAGCCCGCAGCCGGGGCGCGGGGCCTTCCACAGGGCGCGCAGGACCATGCCGTCCGCCGTGATCACGTTTGCCCGGACCACCGAGGCGGGCAGCGCGTCGTCGGGCGGCACGGCGCCCAGGAACGCACCCGGGAATATGACGTGGCGCTGCCAGAGGAACAGGCCGCCGAGCAGCGCGGCATAGAGGAACGCGGCCGACGCGAGGCTGACGATCATGATCTTGCCGACCCTCATTATGTAACCTCGGCGACCCGGAAGGTGAACCCTGGGATCGCGGCGAACATAGGCGCTGGAAAGCCCGGGTGGAAAGCCGCTGGACTCGGGTGCATCCGCTTCGCATGATGGCGAGGGCAATCGGCGTGACCTCCGTTGAACGACGCAACTCGCGACATAAAGGCTGGGGAGCCGGTCGATCCAGGACTGAGGGCTCTCTGCGGTATCGCCGCCTACTTCCGCATCGCGGCGGACCCTCGCCACCTGCGGCGCGAACTGGCGCTCGGCGCGCGCGGGGCGGATTTCGACGATCTCGCGCGGGCTAGCCGGTTGCTGGGGCTCAGGGCCCGGAGCGTCCGGAGGACGAGCGCGAAGGCCCTCGCCGGGACCCCGGTGCCGGCGATCGCCAAGCTCAAGGATGGCGATTTCATCGTCTTCGGCGGCCAGCTTCCCAGCGGGGCGTTCCGCATCGTCGATCCCGTGACGAGTGCCGACAAGCTCTTGACCGGCGATGAACTGCTGGGCCTCATGGAGCCTTGGCTGCTGCTCGTCGCCCGCAGGGTCGGCGGACAGGGCTTCGATCCGAAAACCTTCGGCTTCCGCTGGTTCCTGCCTTCGATCTGGCGCTACCGCAAGCCGCTCGCCCATGTCCTCCTGGCCTCGCTGTTCATCCAGGTCTTCGCCCTGGTGACGCCGCTGTTCTTCCAGGTGGTGGTCGACAAGGTGCTGGCCCACAAAGGCTATTCGACCTTGTTCGTCCTCGTGGCCGGGATCGTCATCGTCGGCCTCTTCGATGTCCTCCTGCAATACCAGCGCACCTATGCGCTCTCGCATACGACCAACCGCATCGACGTCGAACTCGGACAACGGCTGTTCCGCCATTTGCTGCGGCTGCCGCTCGGCTATTTCGAGACCCGCGCCGCCGGCCAGACGGTGGCACGGGTGCGGGAACTCGAGAACATCCGCGCCTTCCTGACCGGGCAAGGGCTGTTCTCGGCGCTGGACCTCGTCTTCACCTCGGTCTTCATCGCGGTGCTCTTCGCCTATTCCTGGAAGCTCTCGCTGATCGTGGTGGGCGCCATCCCGTTCTATCTCGGGATCGCCTTCATCATCCGCCCCGCGCTCCAGGGCCGGGTGCGGGAGAAGTTCAACGCCGGTGCGCTGAGCCAGCAGTTCCTGGTGGAGTCGGTCGTCGGCATCCAGACCATCAAGGCCTCGGCGGTGGAACCCGTCATGCAGTCGCAGTGGGAGGAACGTCTGGCCGCCTATGTCAAGACGTCGTTCCTGGTGACCCTGCTCGGCGCCCTCGGCCAGAACGGCGTCGCCTACGTGGGGCGGATAACCACGGCGCTGCTGATGCTGTTCGGTGCCAAGGCGGTGATCGATGGCGAGATGTCGATCGGCGCCCTGGTGGCCTTCAACATGATCGCCGCGCAGGTGACGCAGCCGGTGTTGCGGCTGGCGCAGCTCTGGCAGGATTTCCAGCAGGTCCAGGTCTCGGTCGAGCGGCTGGGCGACATCCTCAACGCCCCCGCGGAGCCGTCCAGCCCGGCAACGAGCGTGCTGCCGCCGCCGCGTGGCGAGATCGAGTTCAGGAACGTCACCTTCCGCTACCGGCCGAATTCGCAGGACGTGCTGAAGGGCATCTCGCTGGCCATCAGGCCCGGGGAGGTGGTCGGCATCGTCGGACCCTCCGGGTCGGGCAAGTCGACGCTGACCAAGCTGATCCAGCGGCTCTACGGCCCGCAGGACGGCCAGGTGCTGATCGACGGCGCCGACCTCGCCCAGGTCGATCCCGCGTGGCTGCGCTCGAACGTCGGCGTCGTGCTGCAGGACAACCTGCTGTTCAACCGCTCGATCCACGACAACATCGCTTTTGCGGCGCCGGCCATGCCGCGCGCGCAGGTGATCGCCATCGCCAGACTCGCCGGGGCGGACGAGTTCGTGGCCAAGCTGCCGGCCGGCTACGATACGATCATCGAAGAGCGGGGCGCCAACCTCTCGGGCGGCCAGCGCCAGCGCATCGCCATCGCGCGGGCGCTCGCCACCAATCCGCCGATCCTGATCTTCGACGAGGCCACCTCCGCGCTCGACTACGAGAGCGAGCGGGTGATCCAGAACAACATGCGCCAGATCGTCCGCAACCGTACGGTGATCATCATCGCGCATCGCCTGGCGGCGGTGCGGCCCTGCGACCGCATCATCGGCATGCAGGACGGCAGGATCGTCGAAGCCGGCAACCACCAGGATCTCTTGGGGCGGGAAGGCGGCCTCTACCGGCGGCTCTGGGCGCTCCAGAACGAGCAGGTGCAAGCATGACAACGCTTCCGGTTAAAGCCCGGGCGAGGCTGCCCGCGAAGCGGCCGAAGCTTCGCCGGGGCGACCATGAATTCCTGCCCGCCGCGCTCGAAATCCTCGAGACGCCGCTTTCGCCGATCCGCTCGGTGTTCATTCCGACGCTCTGCGCCTTCGCGGCCGCCGCGCTGACCTGGGCTTATGTCGGCCGTGTCGACATCATCGCTACCGCGCAAGGGAAGATCCAGGCCGTCGGCAGGACCAAGACGATCCAGCCGCTGGAGACCGGGCGGGTGCTCAAGGTGGAGGTGGAAAACGGCCAGCGCGTCAAGGCCGGAGAGACACTCCTCGCCCTCGATTCCGGCGAAGCCTTGGCCGACGAGGCGGCCCTGGCGGGCACTCTCCAAGGGCTGCGTGCCGAAGCGCTGCGCCGAAGGCTGGCCATCGAGACCGCCGCCGTGAACCGCGCCGGCCTGCCGGCCAAGCCCGTCCCCTGGGCGGCCGATATGCCAGCCGATGTCGCGGACCGGGAGACTCGCGTGCTCGCCGGCGATCTCGGGCAACTCGACAGCACCGTCGCCAGCCTCGCCGCGCAGCAGCGCCAGAAGGCCGCGGAGGCGGATCGCCTGACACGAACCATCGCGGCGCAGCAGGTTCTCATCGCCACCCTGAAGCAAAGGGTGGACATGCGGGCCGAACTCTTCGGCCGCAACGCCGAATCCAAGGCCAGCGTCATCGATGCCCAAGAGGTCTACCAGACCCAGCAGACCAGCCTGACCTCGCAACAGGGGCAACTCGGGGAAGCGCAGGCCAGCCAGGTCACGGCCGGGCGCGACATCGAGAAGACCTACGCGGCTTTCATCGCCGACAACAGCCAGAAGCTCGCGGAAGCCGAGCGGCAGATCGCCGACGACGAGAGAAAGCTCGCCAAGGCGCGGATCAAGACCAGCCACCTCGTGCTCATCAGTCCCATCGACGGGGTCGTGCAAGGCCTGACGCTGACCACCGTCGGGCAGGTGGTATCGACCGGCGAGCAGATCATGCAGATCATCCCCGAGGGCACCCCCCTCAAAATCGAGTGCTACCTGCCGAACGGAGACATCGGCTTCGTCAAGCCCGACCAGCTCGCCGTCGTGAAGGTCGAGAGCTTCCCCTTCACCGACTACGGCACGCTGGACGCGCGGGTGATCCGCGTCGCGCATGACGCCATCCCGCAGGTGGAAGCCGAGCAGCACGAGCAGAACCCGGTGCAGAGCCAAAAGGCCGGCATGTTCGGCGGCGGGCAGCGCACCCAGAACCTCGTGTTCCCGGTGACGCTGCGGCTCGACACCCCGAGCATCAAGGCGAACGGCTCCGAGGTGCCGCTCGTGCCCGGCATGGCCGTCACGGTCGAGGTCAAGACCGGGACGCGGCGCATCCTGAACTACGTGTTCTCGCCGCTTGTCGAAGTCGCCACCACGGCGATGCGGGAGCGATAGCGTCCGGCGGGCTTTCGGCGGAAACCACCGAAAGCCCGCCGCTTCATCCGTGCAGGTGAAAATCCTGCCTGTTGTGGGCGAGTTGGTCCTTGCTCACCCCGGCGACCAGGATGGCGTCCCCGCTCGTCGGGTCGTGGATGACCGCGCCGCCACCCGTGTTCTCCGTGTGACGCAATACATCCGCGATGTTGGTGAAGTCGGAGGCCGGCAAATCAAGGATATTGTGCCCGTTGCCTGACGCCAGGAAGCCGTTCACCTGATCGTAGCCGAACCCCGGGGTGAATACGAAATCCGTATTGACCTGATTTTGGTTCCGGAACGTATCGGAGTAGCTCGACCCCACGTATTGGTCGGGCGCGTCCACGATGACGGCCCGCGAGCCGTCGTCGCGCAGGCGCGTCTCCGTCAGGAGCGTGCCGTCCGAGCCGTAGAGGTCGGTGAAGGACGAGTAGGACTTGCCGTTGAAGAAGGTGCGGTCCGAATAGGTGTAGCTCGTCGTGCCGTCGCCATTGTCCGTATAGGTGTCTTGATACACTACCGACCCGTCCCGGTTGAAGAAGGTCTGGCCTGTGAAGGCTCCTGTGCTGGGATCGTAGCTGTCCTGCTGCGCGACATAGGGCCTGTTGCCGATGCCCGCCGTAAGGTCGAATGGTGCGACGGTCGAGGCCGTTCCGCCCTGCTGATT
The DNA here is from genome assembly GCA_964236485.1 of uncultured Lichenihabitans sp. Taxonomy (GTDB): domain Bacteria; phylum Pseudomonadota; class Alphaproteobacteria; order Rhizobiales; family Beijerinckiaceae; genus Lichenihabitans. The sequence goes on from CAXSEU010000003.1 coordinate 15,018, forward strand.
CGTCTCTGTGAAGGTCAGGCTTTGCGCCACGCTCCCGACGTGATCGGTGAACGAGAAGGTGCCGTCGGGGTTGAGCGTCGCGGCACCGAGGTCCTGGGTCTGCCCGTCGACCAGGGCCGAGACCTCGACATGGTCCACCCCCGCCGTGCTCGACGCGCGGCCCGTGATCGTGAAGGCGCCAGAACCTTCGCCGGTCACGGTGGGATCGACCGTGACCGAGTCGGCGGCGAGAGTGTCGGTCACGCTCGTCGTGCTGTCGCCCGATGCCATGCCGGCAATGCTCTGGTCGGTCAGCGTGAAGGTTGTGGTCGCCTGACTTCCCGGCGTTCCGACCCCGGCCGGGGTAAAGCGAAGCGCGTCGAGCTCCGTGGTCAAGGTGGAGGCATCGCCGGTCAGCGTGTAGGTACCGCTGCCGTTGCTGGTCAGCCCGTCGCCGGCCAGCGTGCCGCCGGCGCCCCCGAGCGCGATGGTGAGGGCGTTGTCGTAGGAGTTGAACGGGCCAAGGATGGTGGTGTAGAGCGCTGACGCGATCTGGCGGTTCGGGTCCGTGATCGTCACCCCCGCGAAGGGCGTCACCGAAGCTTCCGACGTCGTGGTCTGCCCACCTTGGGTTCCCGTGATGGTGGGCGGTACCGGAGGATCGAAGTTGGCAACCCTGGTGCCGTAGTCGGTGACGTTGCCCAGGTTTAAGACGAGTGTGGTCGTGAAGCCGGTATCCGGCGGTCCGGCCGTCGGCGTGAAGGTGAGCGCATCGAGCTCCTGCGTTATGTCGCTCGCCGTCCCGGCCAGGGAATAGCCCGTGCTGGGATCATCGATCAGCCCCGCGCCGCTCAGCGTGCCGTAGCCTTGGACGCCGATGCTCAAGGTATCGTCGGTACCGCTGTTCGGCTCCGTCCCGGTCACGCCCGCGAAGGGCGTCACCCGCGTCTCCGAGGGCGTTTTGGCAAAAGTGGTTCCGGTGATGGGAGAATCCGCCATGTCGTCACCTCAGCTCCACGCGTCGGATCGCAATCACCTACGCGTCAATCAAGCGCCCCGTACCCGGGTAACATGTTTCCCCCGCACCATCCAGTCGCCGGCTGGACTGATCCTGCGGCCCTTGAGTCTCGCAGACCTCGACAACCCCCTCGAGACGCCGGTCTCCGGCCCTGCGAACCCCCGGACGCCCTCGGTCGTTGCCCTCCTCGAAGGCGACCGGAGGCCGCCGATGCACGGAAGATATGCCATGAAGCTTTACTGGGGTCCTCATACCTGCGCGATCGGCATCCACATCCTGCTGGAGGAGATCGGCAAGCCATACGAAACCGAGAAGCTCGACTTGTCCGGAGGCGAGACTCGCCGGCCGCCGTTCGTCGCCATCAACCCGAAAGGCAAGGTGCCGACGCTGATGCGCGACGACGGCTCGATCCTCACCGAATTCAGCGCCATCGCGACCTGGCTCGCCCGAACCAACCCGGAAAGAAACCTCATCCCCGGTGACCCCGAAGGCGAGGCTCGCGCCGTCGAGGCCATGGCTTACGTCGAAGGCACCATCCACGGCCAAGGGTTCGCACGCGTGTTCATGCCGGCTAAATTCGAGCCGCCAGACGTGGTGCACGGAACCTTGGGGCTGGGGCAATCGGCGGTGAAGAAGCAAGGCCGCGAGATGGTCGAGACTGGCTTCGCGATCCTCGACCCGCAGCTCAGGCGACATCCCTACGTTGCCGGTGACAGGCTTAGCGTGGCGGACGCCGCGTTGTTCTACGTCGAACGCTGGGCTCCGGGGGCGGGCATCGCCCTGCCGGTCAACGTCGCTGCCCATTTCGAGCGCATGAAGGCGCGCCCGGCCGTGCGAAAGGTGATGGAAGCTTGGGGAGAAGCCTGACGGCCCGGGCCAGCCTGCGACCTTGCGTGCCGCCATCAACAGCGCCGGTCAGCGGCGCGATCATGGAGCCAGCCGCCATCATGAATCTCGCCGCGTTCCTACAGCTCACCGTCGCGACCGCCCTGTTCATCGCCGCTGCCAGCGCTGCGAAAAGCTGGGCGGTGACGCCGACGATCCTCACCATGGCCTTGTCGTTATCGCTCTACGCCGCGGGCAACCTGCTCATGCTGCGGCTCATCCGGCAACTCGGGATGGCGACGGCCTTCAGCCTGTCTTCCGTGCTGCAGCTCGTCGCCATCAACATCGTCGCGATCGCCTGGTTCGGCGAGGCGGTTGGCATGTTGCAGGGGATCGGCATCTGCTTGGCCGTGGTGGCCATCGGGTTGATCACCCTGGGACCTCGGCTCAGCCATTAAGCCGCTGGGTCGGTGGCCTCAGTGGTGTTTCGGGCGAATCCGGTCGCGGGACTGCCGGGCGTTTCAGTTCCCGTGCCTGGCCAGCCACCCCTTCATCTCGGCGATCTCGCTTTCCTGCGCCTTGATGATCCCCGTCGCGAGCTCGCGCAGCATGAGGTCCTTGCCATACCGCAACTCGACCTTGGCCATGTCTATGGCGCCCCGATGATGCGGCATCATCATCATGACGAAGTCCTTGTCGGCGTTTCCGCTGGACCTCGTGTTCATTGTCTTCATCATCGTCCGCATGGACGCCGCGTAGGCCTTGTCGGCCGGGGTTACGGCGATGCCCTCCGGCGAGTGATCCATGTTCGTCGCATGCGGATCGGCTTCTGGCGGAAGGGCGTTCTGCGCCCGCGCAACGCTCGACGCGCAGAGCGAGGCGAGGACAAACGCGGCGATTAAAGAGTGGCGCATGGATGGTTCCCGTTTTCGGTCGAGTCTGTTTCAAGCCGGTTGAGGCCCGCTCGATCGCACCCTCGATCGCCGATGGCGGTCCATCGGACCGCCCGCCTCGCCGCTGGAGAGAACCGCGCCGGGGACGAGGGGGCTTTTCATCATGGCCTCGTTATGGTGCTTGCTATGATGGCAAGGTCAAGACCACCTGAGGTTCGCCACCGGGATGTGGCCGGCCGGTCATTCTCGGCTGGAACGATCCGGGTATCAGCCGCGGCCTTGCCCTGTCGAAAGGGCCCGGGATCGTGCCATGAGAGTGCCCGGGACGCCCGAAAAGCCGTTCTTCGATCCGGGAGACGTCGTCATGCCGCCGAGTCACTTTCGCAGCGTTCTTCTGTCGAACTGGCAGTCCGCGGTCGCGAGGCTGGTGCGGCGGCCGCATCCCGCCTCGGCGGAACGCCCGCAACTCGATTTCTCCGACGAGCGGATCCACGCGGCCGCCAAGGCGGCGTTCGCGATGCATTCCGGGCGCGAGGAGGAGCGCCAGCTGGCGTCGGCCCGAAGCTGGGTCGAACAAGCCGCCGCGGCCGCCCTCGGGTTCGCGGCGGCAATGGTGTCGGGCGACCCGCTGAAATTGGTCGAGGCCAAGGCGTCGTTCATGCGCTTCGGCGACGACGATCCGTTCTGGCTCGAATGCGTCACGGAGTTCGTCGAGCATTATACGCTGACACGGCACAGCGAGGTCCCCCATACATCAAATACAGGACCATGGCCGATTGTATCCTGCCGCCGGGCACCCTGCCCGACCGTTGCAGGATTGCGGTCATCAGCGACTGGGGGACCGGCGACGTTCGCGCCCAGGCGCTGATCGAGGATGTCGCGACCCACAGGCCCGACATCGTCATCCACCTCGGTGACATCTACTACGCCTGCACCGCCATGGAGGCGAACGCCTTCTTGACGAACCTGACCCGCGGCGTCTCGCCCGCGACGCCGCGGCTCTTCACGCTCTGCGGCAACCACGACATGTATTCGGGCGCGGCGCCCTATTACGCGCTGCTCAACCGCATCGGCCAGCCCGCGAGCTATTTCTGCCTGCGGAACGCCAAGTGGCAGTTCCTCGCGGCCGACACCGGCTACAACGACTTCAACCCGTTCACCAAGGGCGACGATGCGACCTGGATCCGCGATCGCGATGAAGGGGAGACCTACAGCGAGCTCGACTGGCACCGCGACAAGTTCGCCAATGCGGGCGTGCGTCGGACGGTGCTGATGACCCACCACCCGCTGTTCAGTCGTAACGCTGCAATCGCAGGCCAAGCCGTCAACGGCTACCTGCGGGAGCAGTTCGGCGACAATCTGCCCGACATCGCCCTCTGGCTCTGGGGCCACGAGCACGACATGGTGATTTACGAACCGTTCATCGGCCTCATGAAAGGCCGCTGCATCGGTGCGGGTGGCGTGCCGGTCTCGACCCTCGCGGCTCCCCCGCCGCCAGAGGGCGAGGTGGATGAACAGGACCTGCCGACCCTCAAGCCCGCGGCCCTGCTCCTTGCCGAGCAAGCGACGGGCAATCTCTATCAGCTCGGCTATGCGCTGATTGATCTCGATGGCACAGAGGGGCGGGCCAGTTACTGGCAGTTCGATCCTTCGACCCGGATGCGGACAGTTCTTTACGAGGAGATCCTGTAGCGCGGCCCCGCCACCGCGGCTTCGATCAGGTCGACCGCCCGGTCCACCCCCCCTGCCCTCTCGCTCTCGCGTTTCAGCAGGTGGGCTTGATGACCAAAGGCGCTCGTTTCGAGCAGCCGCTCCAGCGTCGCCGTGAGACGCCCGGTCGTGACGCGCCGAAGCGGCAGCACCAGACCGGCCCCGCTTCGCTCGACCCCGTCGACCTCGCTCGGGCCGACGATGCGAAGATCGTTTG
>CAXSEU010000003.1:19669-21943 GCA_964236485.1 uncultured Lichenihabitans sp.
GATGCCGGCGCCGCTTCTCTCGATCCGCGCCGCGATGGCGCCCTGTTCGAAGGCGATGGGCACCACGATCTGCGGCACGCCCGCCGAGAGGGCATCGAGCACCGTATTCAGCCCCCCGTGCGTCACGACGGCCGCCGCCCGCGCCAGGACGCCGCGCTGCGGCCAGTAGGCGCCGACCTGCGGTGCGCCCGGCAGCCGCGCGACCTGCCGATCCGAGAGTTTACCGCCGTGCGCGATGACGAGCGAGAGGTCGAGCGCCTTGCAGGCGCCTGCCACCGTCTCGAAGACCCTGAAGCGGGAGCCCTGCAGGGTGCCCAGCGAACAGAAGACAAGCGGCCGCAAGTCGGGCGGCGCAAAGCTCTGCATTTCCCGATCTCGCAATGGGCCGACATGCACCAGGGTCTCAGGCTCGGCCTGCCGAGGGAAATCGAAGCTTTCGGTGGTCTGGCTGATCTGCAGCGTGGGAGACAGGCAGTCCTCGATCGCGCCGAGCGGCCCGAGCTGCCATTCGGCGGCGACGCGCCGGATGACCGCACCGACGGGGCGCATCAAGAGGTCCGCGATCCGGTAGCCGCCCCGGTTCCGCTTGACGCCCCAGTCCGAAGCGTCATAGCGCCAGCCGATGAAAGGCGGCGGGATGGAGGGCTCGCGGTTGATCAGCAGCGCGTTGGCGACGGAAACCTGAGGAAGGCCGAGGTGGCGGGCGAGAAGGCCACCGGCCGCCTCGGTCTGATCGGCTACGATCCCGTCGGCGCCGATCCGGTCCAGAGCCTGGACGCCGTCCCGGCACAGCATGGTGGTCGTGCGTGCGACGTCGCCGATGACCCCGGCGATGCCGAGCAGTCCGGTGGTGGCGGCGAGCCGAGCCTCCATGCGATCCAGGGTCCCCACCGGGTGCGTTGCGGCTCCGACGGCCTCGAACGCGACGTCGGACCCGCGGATCCGCGCCTCGACATCCGCCTGGCCCACCAAGGTCGCCGCATGGCCCCGCGCGATCAGTCCACGTGCCAGGGCCAGCATGGGGTCGAGGTGGCCCCGATAAGGAGGGCAGAAGAACGCGAAGCGGCTCACTGGTTACATGGCCGCCGCGCGGCTCCGCCGTGGCGCACCAACCCGGCGCTTCCAAACGGGAGCGGCTGAGGCGTCCTCAGTGCAGGATCTGTCCCAGGAACATCCGCGTGCGCTCGTGCTTGGGGTTCGAGAAGAACTCCGCCGGCGTGTTCATTTCGACGATCTCGCCGGCATCCATGAAGATGACCCGATCCGCCACCTGGCGGGCGAAGCCCATCTCATGGGTCACGCAGAGCATCGTCATGCCCTCGTTGGCGAGGGAAACCATGGTGTCGAGCACTTCCTTGACCATTTCAGGATCGAGGGCGGATGTCGGTTCGTCGAACAGCATGATCTTCGGGTTCATGCACAATGAGCGGGCGATGGCCACGCGCTGCTGCTGACCGCCGGAGAGTTGGCCGGGATATTTGCCGGCCTGCTCGGGAATGCGGACGCGGTTCAGATATTTCATCGCCACCTCTTCGGCGTCGCGCTTGGGCATCTTGCGGACCCAGATCGGCGCCAGGGTGCAGTTTTCCAGCACCGTGAGATGCGGGAACAGGTTGAAGTGCTGGAACACCATGCCGACCTCGCGGCGCACCTCGTCGATGCGGCGCAGATCGTTGGTGAGCTCTGTCCCGTTGACGACGATCTTGCCTTTCTGGTGCTCTTCCAAGCGGTTGACGCAGCGGATCATGGTCGACTTGCCGGAGCCCGAGGGGCCGCACACAACGATCCGCTCGCCGCGCCTCACGTGGAGGTTGATGTCCTTCAGCACGTGGAACGCGCCGTACCACTTGTGGACGCCGAGCAGGTCGATCGCGTAGTCCCCGTCCGGCCTGGAGGACAACGTCTGCTGGACTGCACTCATGACGAGGACCTCTCCTGGAACATCAATGGCGTCGCCCCGCGCGAAGCTGACGCTCGATGGATTGGGAATAGCGCGACATGCCGAAGCAGAAGACCCAGAAGAATGCGGCCGCGAAGACGTAGCCTGTGGCCGAGGTGGTCGGCGCCGCCCAGACCGGGTCGAGCCGCGCGCTCTCGATCGTCCGGAGCAGGTCGAAGATGCCGACGATCGAGACCAGCGTCGTGTCCTTGAACAGGCTGATGAAGTTGGAGACGATGCCCGGGATGACCAGCGTCAGCGCTTGCGGCAGGATCACCAGCCGCATCGTCTGCCAATAGCCGAGCCCGACCGCCGCGGCCCCTTCGAACTGGCCC
>CAXSEU010000004.1:0-13121 GCA_964236485.1 uncultured Lichenihabitans sp.
CGTGAATTGGCCGGCCTCGCCGCAAGCCTGGTTGCTCCGGGGGCCCGCGTCCTGCCCTGCGCCGATCCGGGCCTCGCCCAGACCGGGATGACCGCCGATATCACCAGCCTTCTCGACACGGCTGGGTTCTGCGTCTCCGCCTTCTCGGACATCAAGAGCGATCCTTCCGTCGCACAGGCCGATGCGGCCGCCGATCTTGCCCGCGAGGTCGGAGCCGATCTCCTCGTGGCGCTCGGCGGCGGCTCGGCGCTCGACCTCGGCAAAGCGGTCGCGGCCATCGCGGGCGCGGCGGCGCCGGCCGCCACCTACGCGCTCTGCGCCGCGCCCTTGCCTGCGAAGCGCCTGAAAACCATCTGCGTTCCGACCACCGCGGGCACGGGATCGGAAACCACCCGCACCGCCATCCTGTCCGGCCCGGACGGTGCAAAGCTCTGGTATTGGGGCGAAGCGCTCAAGGCCGACGAGGCGCTGCTCGACCCCGAACTCACGGTATCGCTGCCCGCCGGGCTGACCGCTGCCACCGGTGTCGACGCGCTGGTCCACGCGGTCGAGGCCGCAACCAACCGCAACGCCCACGCGGCCAACGACATGTATGCGTTCGAGGCGATCCGGCTCGTGGCCCGCCACCTCGAAACCGCCGTGAAGCACCCCGGGGATCTCATCGCCCGTGAAGCGCTGCAGCGCGCCGCGGCGCTCGCCGGGACGGCCATCGACAATTGCGGCACGGCCATCGCCCACAACATCGGCCATGCGCTGGCCTCGCTGCGCCCGTTGCATCACGGCCGCGCGGTCGGCGTCGCCATGCTGGCCTCGCTGCCCTGGAACGTCGAGGGCAACGAGACGGCCTTCGGGGCCTGCGCGGCCGCCATGGGGGCGAAACCGACGGCCGCCGGCTTCATCGACGCTTATGAGAAGCTCGTCCGCGCCACCGGCATGCCGGTTTCGCTCGCTCCGGAATTCGACGGCATCACCCCCGAAGTGCTGGCCCTCCAGATGAGACGGCCGGAGAACGCCGCGATGCTCCGGTCGAACCATCGTCCGGTCTCCGAGGCCGATCTCCACGCTTTGGCGCGCGCCGTCCTCAACGCCGCCTGAGCAAGCGCCGCCGGAGGAACGAGTCATGACCGACACAGCCGCGCCGGTGAAAATCGCCGGCATCGAGATCAGCCATCATCGGCTGCCGCTCGATCCGCCTTTCAACGCCAGCTGGGACTCCCAGCCGCGCCGCGGCTTCGAGGCGACGATCGTGCGCGTCCACACCGATGCGGGCATCACCGGCGTCGCCTCGGGCGACACGATGCTGGGCTTCGCCGGCCACGAGCACCTCTTCGTCGGTCGGGACGCCATGGCGATCGAGCGTCATTGGCGCATCCTCAACAACATCCAGTTCCATTGGGGGCGGCCCTGGCCGCTCGATCTCGCGCTCTGGGATCTTGCGGGCAAGATCACCGGGCAGCCGGTCTGGCGGTTGCTCGGCGGCCTCAGCGGCGAGATCCGGGCCTACGCGTCGTCCGGCACGCTCCGATCTCCCGCGGAACTCGCGGCGGCGGCCGAGCGATACCTGGCGCTCGGCTTTCCGGCGCTGAAAATCCGCTTTCACCGCGGCGACTGGCGGGTGGATGTCGCGGCCCTCGAGGCCGTGCGGGCGCGGGTCGGGCACAAGCTCGAGCTCATGGTCGATTGCAACCAGGGCTGGCGCATGTCCTGGGATGCCTATCCGTCCTGGAGCCTCAAGGATGCCGTGCAGGTGGCGCGTGAGCTCGAAAACCTCGGCGTCTACTGGATGGAAGAGCCGCTGCATCGCGGCGATCGCGAGGGCATGCGGCGCCTGCGCGACACGGTCGACATCCGCATCGCGGGCGGCGAGATGACGCGCGAGCTCCACGAGTTCCGGGATCTCATCGCCGAGGGTTGCCTCGACGTGCTGCAGCCGGATGCGGCGCTGGTCGGCGGCATCACGGGGCTGCGCCGCGTCTGCGCCATGGCGCAGGAGCACAACCTCGTCTTCACCCCCCACACCTGGACCAACGGCATCGGGGTCCTGGCCAACGCCCATCTGGCGGCCGGCGTCGCCGACGCCCCTTTCCTCGAGTTCCCCTTCGATCCGCCGGAATGGGACCTCGACCGCCGCGATTTTTGCCTGCGCGAACCCTTGCGGGTCGACGCCGGGGGGACCATCGTGCTCGGGGAGCGGCCGGGGCTAGGCCTCGACCTCGACGAGGATGCCCTCGCCCGAACGCGGATCGGATAGTACGTTTGAAATCGCGCCCCGGGAGCTCGCGCACGATGGACCGGCAATGGCTGCCGCTGAACGCGCTGCGCGCTTTCGAGGCGGCGGGGCAGCTCGGCAGTTTCACGGCCGCCGCCCAGTCGCTGACCGTGGCGCAGAGCGCGGTCAGCCGGCATGTCATCGTGCTCGAGACGTTCGTCGGCGCGCCCCTGTTCGAGCGCCGGCCACAGCAGCTTGTGTTGACCGAGGCGGGGCGGCATCTTCTTCCCGTCGTGACCCGCAGCTTCGACCGCATCGACCAGGCGCTCGGCGACATCATCGAGGAGCGCGGCACGCCCCGGCGTTTCCTTCGCGTCGCCCTGCCGCCGACCTTCGCCTACCAGCTCGCCGTGCCGATCCTGCGCGATTTCCGCGCCGAGCATCCGGAACTCGCCATCGAGATCGCCTCAAGGCCGGCCGGCGAGCCCGATGGGGAAGCGGCCGTCGCCATCGTCTATTCGGAACCACGGGTCACCGACGCCATCCTCGATCTTCTGTGGATGGAACGGCTCGCCGTGGTCTGCGTCCCCGAGGTCCTGGCCGCCGGCACGCCGGATCTCGCGAAGCTCCTCCGCCTCCACGATCCCCTGCACGTGCGCCTCGGGGGCCGGCCGCATCAGCATATGTGGGAACTGATGGCGCGTGCGGCCGGCCGTCCCGACCTCGCGGTCGATCGCGGCCTCGTCTTCGACACGGCACAACTCGCCGTCCAATATGCCCTGTCGGGCGATGGCGTCGCGCTCGTCGATCCGATGCTGTTCCGGGGCGACCTCGCGGCCGGTCGGCTGGTCTGCCCCTTCGAGACCCGCGTCGCCTCGGGCTATGGCTATTACCTGTCGACGGCACCCGAAGACCTCGACGAGGCGGCGACGCTGTTCCGCAGCTGGCTGATCCGGCGTTTCGCCGAGGCCGCGCCAGGGCGACGGGCCGCCGCCACCGGTTTGGACGAAGCGCCGTGATGGCAATCGCTTCGATCCCGCAAGGTTCGGCCCTTCTCCCGCTGGCGGGAGAAGGTGGCGCGAAGCGCCGGATGAGGACCAAAGCCGCTCTCCCGCACGTGTCGTTTCAATGGTTTGGATTCTGTTTCCCCCATCCGTCGTGGCTTCGTCACGACACCTTCTCCCGCAAGCGGGAGAAGGAAGAGGCGCCGCTCGGGGAGAGCACCGCATGATCGATGCAGCCCAAGCGGCCGAACCTCGCGGCAGGCGTCGCGCCGGACGGGGCGTGGAACGCGCGGCCGCCACCGCGACCATCGCGCACCGCACCCAGCCCCGGCTGCCCTTCGTCCCGACACCCATCGTCTCCGAGGACAAGCTCGAATTCATTCATCGGGGCTCGCTTCAGGTCCTGAAGGAGATCGGCATCGACGTGCTGCATGCCGGCGCCCGCGACATCCTGAAAGCCGCCGGCGCGGACGTCGCGCTGAATTCGCAGCGTGTCAGGTTCGATCCGGCCGTGGTCGAAGCCTCGATCGGCCTCGCGCCGCGAAGCTTCACCTTGCATTCGCGCAACCCGGCCCGCGACCTCGTCATCGGCGATGGTCACGTGGCCTTCTGCTCCGTGGCATCCACCCCCAACAGTTTCGATCGCGACGGCGGACGCCGCCCCGGCAACAAGGTCGATTTCCAGAACTTCGTGCGGCTCGGCCAGACGCTGGATGCCGTGCACCTGTGGGGCGGCTACCCGGTGGAGCCGGTCGACATCCACGCCTCGGTGCGTCACCTCGACGCGCTGTTCGACATGCTGACGCTGTCCGACAAGCCGATCCACGCCTATAGCCTCGGTCGGCAGCGCAACCTCGACGCCTTCGAACTGGTCAAGATCGCCCGGGGCATCGACGACGACACGCTGGCCCGCGAACCTTCGCTTTTCACGATCATCAATTCCTCCTCGCCGCTGCGGCTCGACGAGCCGATGTGCGAGGGCATCATCCAGATGGCTCAGCGCAACCAGGTGGTGGTGCTGACGCCCTTCACGCTGGCCGGCGCCATGGCGCCCGTGACGGTCGCCGGGGCCGTGACGCAGCAGAACGCGGAGGCGCTGGCCGGGCTGGTGCTCGCTCAAAGCGTGCAGGCCGGCTCGCCCTTCGTCTATGGCGGCTTCACGTCCAACGTCGACATGAAGTCCGGGGCGCCGGCCTTCGGCACGCCCGAATACATGAAGTCGACGCTGCTTGGCGGCCAGCTGGCACGGCGCTACGGCCTGCCGTACCGATCGTCGAACGCCAATGCGGCCAACACGCTCGATGCACAGGCGGCTTACGAGAGCGTGTTCTCGCTCTGGGCCGCGGTCATGGGCGGCGCCAACCTGTTGATGCATGGCGCCGGCTGGATGGAGGGCGGCCTGCAGGCCTCGTTCGAGAAGATGGTGCTCGACGCCGACCTCCTCGACATGGTGTCGGAGTTCCTGAAGCCGGTGCTGGTCGACGACGACGAACTGGCGCTCGACGCCATGCGCGAGGTCGGGCCCGGCGGGCATTTCTTCGGCTGCGCCCACACCCAGGCGCGTTATCGCACCGCCTTCTTCTCGCCGATGATCTCGGACTGGCGCAATTACGAGACCTGGCGGGAGGCCGGAGCGCCGACGGCTTACGACACGGCGAACCGGCTCTACAAGGAGAAGCTGGCGGCCTACCAGCCCCCGCCGATCGAGCCCGAGCGTCTCGAAGCCCTGCAGGCCTTCGTGGCGAGGCGGAAGGCCGAGGGCGGCGTGAAGACGGATTTTTGAGGAGGCCTAAGCTTCACCGGTCCTTGCTGCACCCGACGGCAGCCGCCTACGAGCTGATGAGTAGGGCATGTACTAACCCGGAGCTGACCTTACGAGGGTCCGCTTCCGGGCACGTTTGTCTTACCTGTGCCCGCACAAGGCGGAGGCCGACCCCGCTTACGATATGCCAACAGATCTGGGCCAGCCGCTGCCCGCCTAAAAGAGTAACGCCGAGCCGCCCTCCACACTACGGCGCTGTGGAAAGCGCGCTCGCTTGGCCGGGGTGGGGAGCGAAGTGTCCCGGCTTCTGGCTGGACCACGCTCTTTCGGGACAGCGCGGATGCGAGGTTGTAAGCTCAGGCATTTCCGAGCCACGCAATGCCTTGTGCGAGAGGGGCAGGGCGCGGCTGTGAACCGCAATACTTTCTGCCCGAATCGAAGTTTTTGAGCCGACGGGGACAGTGTGATTTTCAGCCAGCGGTATCATCGCGCATTGAGCGAGCAAAGGTTGTCGGTGACGCTGCCCGAAGACGCGCGCCGCAAGATCGCGACATGCATCGAGAAGTACAACACCAGCCTGGGTGTTCAGCGGGACCCGAACGACAACTGGATCTCGAACTCGTCCGTGGTCGAGGAAGCCATCCTCGAAATGCTCAGCGAGCACGGCTGGGACGATATCCCGGGCACTTCAACCGTGCACGACGGGAAGCACTACGACGGCTTCAGGCATCTTTTGCGCCATGGCTCCGCCCCGGAGGTGTTTGACTTCCTGGAGCTGGCGATGGGGTTCATGGACAGCGGCGAGCGTGAAAAGTGCCGTTTGAAGCTCAACCAGATTTTCGATTTGCACCAGTGTCCCTGGCGCATCGCCGACGGGGAGTTCTTCAAGCTGGACGCCGACTTCATGGGCGAGCGGCTTTCCGCCTTCGCCCATGACGCTCTCGCCGCCAACCGTTTCGCGGGCGCTTCCGAGGAATATGCCAAGGCCCGGCAGGAGCTGGCCGCCGGCGATATCAAGGACGGCATCTTCTACGCGACCAAGAGCTTCGAAAGCGTCATGAAGGTGCTGACAGGCGAGGAGCACGCCAATGCCGACCAGCTCATCAAGCATATGCTGACGCAGGACTACTTCGACGACCTGCCCGACAGCATCCGGGCGGGGTTTGCCGAGCAAGTGATGAAAACGCTTCCCTTCCTTCGCAACAAGCTGGCCGGACACGGCCAGGGCGCCGGGATCGTGGCGGTGCCGCCTGTCTATGGCGAGCTTGCGCTGCAACTGGCCGCGGCCTTCCACAATTTTCTGATTTCAAAGCATCTGGAGCGTAAGCCGCCGGAGCCCGCGCCAACGGTTGCCCCTGCGCCGAGCCTGTCCGACGACGACATACCCTTTTTACGACTATGCTTTTGCAACGGGGTTTGCGAGACCTTGCGCCGCGCTGCCTCCTTCGCGGCAATTGCCTCGTATCGATCCGACGCCATGCATTCGGCCAGCAGCGCGTTGCTTTCTGCGCAGAGGCCAGGAACCGTTCGCTGAAAATCAGATCTGAACTCAACGACCTGGCGTCCAGCCTTGCCGACGTCGCGAGCCACCCCGAAAAGGAAGTCCATCAGGATGATCGCGACCCGGCTGATAAGCCAGAGATCGGCGATGACGAAGAAATCGTCCTCCTTGTCGAAGAAAGGTGTAGCGGCTGTCGTACCATCGTCGCTCATGCTGAATGTATTATCGCCGATGATGACATTTGCATGCGACACTTGGCTGTTCAACTGATCCTTGGTGTCCTTGATCCATTTCGACTGCTTCGGATAGCTATCGTTGAGCCAGCGATACCGCTTGTTCGTCAGCTTTGGGGATGGATCGAGAATTCCATGCTCGTCGGTGTAGACGAAATGAGCCTGCTCCGGGTGCGCGATGGCGAAAGCCGCCGCGGCGCCTGCCTCCAGCACCTGGCGTAGATTCATCATGGCCTGCACCTTGTGCAGCCGTAGCGCCGAGAAAAACGCGAGCGTATGGTGCTTTTTCATCAACGCATGCAGACGGCCGAACATGTCCGCCCGGTCATGTTCGATAGTCTCGACGCATAGGGACAGATAAATTGTCGCATTACGAGCGTGATGATAATACTTGCCGTAACGTGCAGGCGCATCAAGCAACATCTGCCGCTCGCTGTCGATTATCTCTTCCAGGCTCGACTGCAGATATATCATTGAGGAAAAACTCAGTTGGTAGTCTCGATCTGAGCGGTGTTAAGTTGGATCAAGGATATCCGGCGGGGATAAGAGGGTCTACGGTTCCGCTACTACACCTCTACGATGGGGAGCGCCGAGCGTCATGGCCACTGCGGTCCGAAAACCATCGAGGGACGCCAGGGCTCATGGCTGCCCTCCCACATTCACCGGATAAAGGCGAGGAAACCACCGCTCCACGGCATCGACGGGAAGCCCAAGCCTGAGTGGCGCGCGGCTGCTCTCCGCAACCAGCATGCCCCTGGCCACGAGCGCCGACGTGACCTTCCTCGCCGCCCGCTCTTCGTAACCGGTGAGAAGCGGGACCCGCGATCTCTCCACCTCCCCGGCGAACAAGGCTTCGCGCAGGACGGCGAAGCTGCCGCGAGGCAGGCGCTTCGCCCGGACCTCCTCCTCGATGTGCGACTCGATTCGACGGTCCAGCGCCTCCGGCTCCATGAGCCCGCCCATGAAGCCGACCTGATCGACGGCGCGCTCCAGGAAGAAACCAGTGAAGTCGACGAGGCCGCGCTGGGTGAGGCTGCCCCTCCCGTCGCGGTCGCCACCCCGAGGGCCGTCAGCCACCATGAGCAGTTGCTTGTATCGCGCTTCCTCCCTGGCGAGACCACGCGCCACCGACCAGAGGCTGGTCCCGACCTCCAGCCGCTTGAGAAGAGCGTGCGACATCAGCCGAGCGACGCGCCCGTTGCCGTCGAGGAAAGGGTGGATCCAGAGAAAACGGTGGTGCACCGCTCCGACGGCTTGGATCTTCCAGATGCGCGACTGGCTCATGCCGTAGGCCTGAGCGAACCGGGCCAGAAATCTCGGGAGGTCGCCATGCGGCGGCCGGATGTGCCGGCCGACTCGGACATCCCGCTCGCGGAGCCGGCCCGGGATGACGCGGAGGCGCTCGCCTGTATTGGGGTTTTCGATCCAGAGCAGCTCGTCCGGCAACCGCTCGCAGAATGTCTCGTGCAGCCAACGAGCATATTCTGCCGTCGCGGGCCATGTGTCGACCGGATCGTGCCCGTCGTCGATGAGTTTCTGCACGTGGATGTGCGCGAGCGCCTCGTGCTGGAGATCCCGCTTGCGCGGTTCGTTCGAAAAATCGTTCGCCAGCGCCCGGTCGATGTCGCGGGGATCGGTGTCGTGCCCCTCGATCAGGTTGGAACAATAGCAGTTCCTCGAGCGGCCGCGCGTGCCGACCGACTCGCGCAGGATCGGGTGCATGCGCCTGGCGAGCCCGTTGGCATCGGCCAGCAGCTTGGCGGCGGCGTCCTCGAGCGCGACCTCGGACTCCTCCACCAGCATCGGCTCCATGGCGCTCGCGTCCATGCCTCCGTCATGCCGGTTTCCGTGCCGCATGTACATCCTTGATAAGAGGGACAAACACCTCAGTGAGCCGACCTCCGTGCCGCCGTTCGTGCCGGCAAAGGGGCCGGTGCCGTATGTCCGACCCTTACCCCGGTTCGGACCGCGCCAATTTCCGTGCTGTCCCCCCGACACCCCATCAAAAAAAAGCATGTGCGTCGCACCAGGCAATCGGGATAGCGTCGCAGAACCAGTGCGAGTGGGAGTGAGTGACATGCAGAGCCACGCCAAAGCGGTCGTGATCGGCGGCGGCGTCGTCGGCGCCAGCGTGCTCTACCACCTGACCAAGGCCGGCTGGCGGGACGTGGTGCTGCTGGAGCGCGCGGAACTCACCTCGGGCTCGACCTGGCACGCGGCGGGCGGCATGCACACGGTCAACGGCGACCCCAACGTCGCCAAGCTGCAGCAATATACGATCGAACTCTACAAGGAGATCGAAGCGGTCTCGGGCCAGTCTTGTGGCGTCCACATCACGGGCGGCGTCATGCTGGCCGGCACGCCCGAGCGGCTCGACTGGCTCAAGATGACGCGCGCGCGCGGGCGCTACCTCGGCATGCAGCTCGACATGATCGGCGTGGACGAGGCGGCCAAGCTCTTCCCCATCATGGACAAGACGAAGTTCGTGGGGGCCATGTACGATCCGATCGAGGGCCACGTCGACCCCTCCGGCGTCACGCAGGCCTACGCCAGGTCGGCGCGGATCGGGGGCGCCGAGATCGAGCGCCAGACGCGCGTCACCGATCTGAAGTCCCGCCCCGACGGGTCGTGGGACGTCATCACCGAACGCGGCAACATCCAGGCCGAGCACGTCGTCAACGCGGGCGGGCTCTGGGCCCGCGAAGTCGGGCGCATGGTCGGGCTCGAACTTCCCGTGCTCGCCATGGAGCACCATTACCTGATCACCGAGGACCTTCCCGAACTCGTGGGGCAGAAGGAGATGCTCCATTGCATCGACTTCGAGGGCGAGCTCTACCTCAGGCAGGAGCGCGGCGGCGTCCTGATCGGAACCTACGAAAAGGCCGCTACGCCCTGGTCCGAGCGGGTCACGCCTTGGGATTTCGGCCAGGATCTCCTTCCGAACGACCTCGATCGCATCGGGCCCAGCCTCCAGGTCGGCTTCGAGCACTTCCCCCCTCTCGCCAATGTGGGTATCCGGCGGATCATCAACGGGCCTTTCACCTTCGCACCCGACGGCAACCCGCTGATCGGGCCCATCCTGGGCCTCAAGAATTTCTGGGTCGCCTGCGGCGTGATGGCGGGCTTTTCCCAGGGCGGCGGCGTGGGGCTGGCGCTGGCGAACTGGATGGTGGAAGGCGATCCCGGCTTCGACGTCTGGGGCATGGACGTCGCACGCTACGGCGACTGGGCCACCATGGCCTACACGAACGCCAAGGTGCGCGAGAACTACTCACGCCGCTTCAGCATCCGTTTCCCGAACGAGGAACTCGCCGCCGCCCGGCCGCTGCGCACGACGCCGATCTACGATGCGCTCAAGGCCGAGCGCGCCTGTTTCGGGGAGTATTGTGGCCTCGAACACCCGCTCTGGTTCGCCCCGGAGGGCCGGGAGCCGGTGGAGGCGGTCACGTTTCGGCGCTCGGAAGCCCATGCGCATGTGGCGGCCGAATGCGCGGCGGTTCGCGAAGCCGCCGGGCTGATCGAGATCTCGAACTACGGGAAGTTCGAGGTCACGGGGCCGAACGCGGCGAGCTTCCTGTCCCGCGTCATGGCCAATCGGCTCCCTGCCGTCGGCCGCATGGTGCTGACGCCCATGCTCAACGAGCGCGGCAAGCTCATCGGCGACTTCACCGTCGCGAGGCTTGGCGAGGAGCGTTTCTTCCTCGTGGGAACGCTCGCCGCCGAGACCTTCTACGGGCGCTGGTTCGAGCGGCACATGCCGGCAGAAGGCGGCGTTCTGGTGCGGCCCTGCGCGTCCGAATATGTGGGTCTCTCGTTGGCCGGCCCGAACAGCCGGGCGCTGCTGCAGGGCCTCGTGAACGAGGATCTCGCGACCGCAAGCTTCCCCTTCATGAGCTTCAGGGCCATGGCGGTGGGCATGGTGCCGGCGCTGGTCGGCCGCGTCAGCTTCACGGGGGATCTCGGCTACGAGATCTGGTGCAGGGCTGACTACCAGCGTGCCCTCTATGAGGCGCTGCGCGAGGCGGGCCGCCCGCTTGGGTTGAAGCTCGTCGGCGGACGGGCGCTGAATTCGCTGCGCCTGGAGAAGAGCTTTGGAACCTGGGCGCGGGAGTACCGGCCCATCTACGGCCCGAGCGAAGCCGGCCTCGACCGTTTCGTCGATCTCAAGAAGAACGATTTCGTCGGCAGAGCCGCGGCTCAAAAGGCGAGGGACGAGGGCAACTCGCCCCTGCGCCTGGTGACGTTCTCGGTCGATGCCAGCGATGCGGACGCGATCGGCGACGAGCCCATCTGGCACGACGGCCAAGTGGTGGGCTGGGTCACGTCGGGGGGTTATGGTCACAGCGTCGGCCGGTCGCTGGCGCTGGGCTACGTGCCGGCCGCCCTGGCTACGGCGGAAGCCGGTTTCGAGATCGAGATCATCGGCGAGCGACGGCCGGCCAGGCGTCTCGAGGGCGCCGCCTTCGATCCGGCGGGGCTGCGCATGCGGGCGTGATGGTCAGCCGTTCACGTTGCGCTTGCGGCCGATCCCGACGGCAAGCGTCATGGCCAGCGCGAAACTGCCCGAAACCGCCCTGAAGGCGCCGAAGTCCGCCTCCGCCACCTCGAACCAGATCCGGGCGTTCTGGGTCAGCGGCGAGAAGGCGGAATCGGTGATCGCCACCACGGGGATCTGCTGTGCCAGACGATTGGCGATCTCGACGGTCGCCGGGGTGTAGGGCGTGAAGCTTACCGCCAGCAGCGCATCGCGCTCGGTCGCGAAAGCCACCTGGTCGGGCCCCAGGGAGGCGATGTTGTCGACCAGCACGCTGCGGATCCGGAGCTTGGTGAACGCATAGGCAAGGTAGGCCGTCACCGGGAAGGCCCGGCGCTGGCCTAGGAGATAGATGGTCTCGGCGGCGGCCAGGATCTCGATGGCCCGATCCAGGGATTCGCCGGTGATGCGCTCGCGAAGCCGGACCAGCGACATGGCGGCGCTGTCGCAGAACCCGGCGAGCAGGGCCTCGGCACCACCGCTCTCGCCCGGGTCCAGCGACTTCAGCCGGTCCTCGTAATCGGGCCAGCGGTTGCGCAGCAGCGAATGGAAGACGGTCTGAAGGTCCGAAAACCCCTCGTAGCCAAGCGCCTGGGCGAAGCGCACGAGGGTCGAAGGCTGCACCTGGGCGAGTTCGGCCACCACAGCCACCGTGCCGAAGGCCATGTCTTCGGGATTGTCGAGGGCGAATCCGGCCACCTGCGAGAGCCGCTTCGGCAGTCGTGATCGCCGCTCCAGCAGCAGATCGCGCAACGCGCCGAAGGTGCGGGGAACGTCCGGCTTCAACTCTCCGATGTCGGTATCCGCCATGATCAGAATGCCCGTTGCGGCGCGCTGGTCCACGGGAGCGAAAGCGGCCGCGGTACCACTATTCCATCCTGGACGAATCCGGTCGACCTGTTCCTTGATGATGGCCTGCGGGGTCTCGCGGCCGCCTTGACTCGGTGGGCGCCGAAAACCTATACAGCGAACGAAGCGTTCGGAATAGAGAACACATCTTAGGGCTCAGCCTTGTCACTGCTCGCCTCCTCACCGGCTCGTCATCGGCAGGCCGACCAGCCCACCAGCTTCGTCGTGACATTTCCCGAGGACATGCCGCTCGAACTCGACGCCGGGGGGGCGTTGGCGCCCTACACCATCGCCTACCAGACCTACGGCACGCTGAACCGCAACCGCTCCAATGCGGTCTTGGTATGCCATGCCCTCACGGGCGACCAGCACGTCGCCAACGAACATCCGGTCACCGGCAAGCCAGGCTGGTGGACCACGCTCGTGGGCCCCGGCAAGCCCATCGACACCAACAGGTTCTTCGTCATCTGTTCGAACGTGATCGGCGGCTGCCTCGGGAGCACCGGTCCCGCCTCGATCAACCCGGCGACGGGGCGCGCCTATGGGCTAGACCTGCCTGTCGTGACAATCCGTGACATGGTGCGGGCCCAGGCGATGCTGGTCGACCATCTCGGCATCGGGACGCTGTTCTGCGTCGCCGGCGGCTCCATGGGCGGCATGCAAGTCCTCCAATGGGCGGCGCTCTATCCGGAGCGCGTCTTCTGCGCCCTTCCGATCGCCACCGGGGCGCGGCATTCGTCGCAGAACATCGCCTTCCACGAGGTTGGCCGGCAGGCCATCATGGCCGATCCCGATTGGCGAAAGGGGCACTATCTCGAACAGGGCACCCGGCCGGAGAAGGGTCTCTCCGTGGCTAGGATGGCGGCCCACATCACTTACCTGTCCGACCAGGCGTTGCATGCCAAGTTCGGCCGCAAGCTCCAGGACCGGGCGGCACCGACTTTTTCGTTCGACGCCGATTTCCAGATCGAGAGCTACCTGCGCTACCAAGGCCGCAGCTTCGTCGAGCGCTTCGACGCCAATTCCTAC
>CAXSEU010000004.1:13131-20909 GCA_964236485.1 uncultured Lichenihabitans sp.
TATTTCGACCTCGCGGTCGATTACGGCGGTCAGTTGGCCCATGCCTTCAGGGGCACCAAGACGAGGTTCTGCGTCGTCTCCTTCACATCGGACTGGTTGTTTCCGACCTCGGAATCGCGCGCCGTCGTGCATGCGCTGAACGCCGGGGGCGCCTCGGTCTCCTTCGTCGAGATCGAGACCGACAAGGGCCATGACGCCTTCCTGCTCGACCTGCCGGAACTCACCGCCACGACACGCGGCTTCATCGCCGCGGCGGCGCGGGTGCGCGGCCTCGACGTCGCGCCGCCCGAGGTGCCGTGAACAGGTTCGATCGCGCCGCGGCGGCCCTGCCGGCGCCACGCTCCGATCTTCTCCTCATCGCCGACATGGTGGAGCCCGACAGCCGGGTGCTCGATCTCGGCTGCGGGGACGGCACGCTGCTGCACCTCCTGGCCGACACGAGGGGGGTGGACGCGCGGGGTCTCGAACTCTCCCAACGCGGCGTCAACGAATGCGTGGCCCGGGGGCTATCGGTGATCCAGGGTGATGCCGATACCGATCTTGCGGCCTATCCCGACGACGCTTTCGATTACGTGATCCTGTCGCAGACCCTGCAGGCCACGCGCCGCCCCAAGGTAGTGCTGGAAAACATGCTGCGCATCGGCCGGCGGGCGATCGTATCCTTCCCCAATTTCGCCCATTGGCGGATCCGCTGCGACCTCGCCTTGCGGGGCCGCATGCCTGTGACCCGGCAGTTGCCGACGTCCTGGTACGAGACGCCCAACATCCATTTCTGCTCGATTCGGGATTTCATCGATCTGGCGCAGGGTATCGGCGCGCTCATCGAGCGAGGCGTCGTGCTCGATGGGCGCGGCCGTCCGCTTCGCCAGCGGGGTCCCTGGGTATGGAACCTGCTGGGCCAGGAAGCGGTGTTCCTGCTGCGGCGAAAATAGTCAGCCGACCTTCTTCTCGATTTCGCCGAGAAGGACGAGGTGCTCCTTGATCATGCCCTTGGCGAGCTTGGCCACGTTGGTCTCGTCGGCGTCGTCGGCCACCTTCAGGTAGGTGTCCTGGATGACCAACAGCTCGTGGTGACCCTCCACCTGGGCCTTGATGTAGGTCTTGTCGAAGTCCGGTCCGGCCTTCATGGCCTTCATCTTCTCGGCCATCTCCTTGCCCTTGGCGTCGAGGTTTCCCATCACCTCGGCATCCGTCGGCGCCTTGACGTCGCCCGTCGGCTTCATGTCGGGCATCATCTTGCCCTTCAAGATGTCCGCGATCGTATCCTGTTCGGCCGTCTCGAATTCCGCGAACTGCTTGGCCATCGGGTGCTTGACCTTGCCGAGCGCGATCCGGCTCACGATGAGCGACATCGAGCCCGCCCGCATCGTGTCCTTCATGTGCTTCTGCACCGCGTCCGACATGCCGCCGCCCGGCGTGCTCATCTTCATGGCGGGTGCCGCGGCCGGCGCGGCGGGTATCGGGGGTGCCGGCGCCGCGGGAGCGTCGGTGGCCGGCGCAGGATTGGACTGCGCCAAGGCCGGGCTGACCGCCAGGGTCGCGAGGCTGGCGAGAATGACACGTCTGTCCATGAATGATCTCCACGCTTGGTTTCGAGTCGCGGTTCCGACCCGAGCTTCCCAGTCCCTCAACTTGGGCTCCCTGGAGATGGTTTCTGTGGCGATTCGTCCGGTCTCGACCCCGGATGAGCCCGGCCGCGCCGCAGGTGGTCGACGACTCGGCAAAGGTCATCGTGAGCCGGTGTCAGACCCGCCGGTCGTCCCGAGAGCCTGGGCCTTCAAGGTCGCGAATTCGATTTCCGAAAGCGAGCCGTCGGCTCTCAGCCTGGACAATCGCTCGACTTCCTCGATGGTGTCTCGCGAAGCATATGGTGCGGGACTTGGACCGGGGCTTGTGAAACCGGGAGGAGACCCTGGGTAGGGCGTCCCACCCCACCCCCCCGGGCTACCGCCTTGGCCGGGTCTCGCGGGTTCGATCGGCTCGGGTCCGAACCGGGTGGGGCCGGGGGTGGCGCGAAGGCAGCAGAATACGAAGAGCGTGACCACGAGCGCCAACAGGAGGATTAACGCGAGGGCGAACACAGGTCCTACCTGCGTGCCAGATGATATGGCAGCGATGACGGTGGCGCCTACAATCGCGACGCCCCCGCAGGGAGCCAAGAGCCACCAGCCGGTGCGGTTGATATCGTGCAGTCTTCTTACACCGACGGCGAGGCTCGGTATGAAGTGGACGAGGCTCGCGAGCGCGGACAGCAGCCCCGAGCCGTGACCTTCCAGAATGAGGTCGACGATGGACGCGGCAACCCCGATCAAAAAGGCGAAGAGCGTGAACAGCCAATATTCGGATCGGGACGACCGTCCCTGAAAGGTGCCGTATTTGCTCATTGCCTTTAGATAGGAATTCATCGCCGCCCCCATGAACACAACCTGGAGTATGCAGCATTCATTTGCCGACTCAAGTGGAGCGCGCTGACGGCGACGCTGATCCTCTGCACTCAGCCTGGCGTCGGATTTGACCTCGCCGGGCCGCAGACCCTAGATGAGCCCGGCAGTCGGCAGGCCGCCGGAACGGAGCATTTCGGAAAATCCGCATGGCACATCCAGCACCTGTCGGTCTCGCCGTCAGGGTCGGCCTCTTCGTCACCTGCCTGGTCGACCTTTTCCGGCCCTCCGTCGGTTTTGCGGCCGTGAAGCTCCTCCAGGATGCGGGCTGCACGGTGGAGGTTCCGGTGCAGACCTGCTGCGGCCAGCCGGCCTATAATTCCGGGGACCGGGCCACGGCGGCCGCCGTCGCGGCGCAGGTGTTCAAGGCATTCCGGCCCTATGACTACGTGGTCGCTCCCTCGGGCTCCTGCGCCGGCATGATCAAGCGGCACTACCCGGAGCTTTTCGCGAACGACCCCAACCTCGGCAGCGAGGCGCGGGCGCTGGCCGACAAGACTCACGAACTCGTCTCCTTCCTCACCGACGTCATGGGCGTGCGCGCCGTCGATGCCGCCTTCGACGGCACGATCACCTACCACGACAGCTGTTCGGGCCTGCGTGAACTCGGCGTTCGGGCCCAGCCCCGGCGCCTTCTTGCCACGGTGCGCGGGCTCGATCTCGTGGAGATGAGGGACACCGATGTCTGCTGCGGCTTCGGCGGCACCTTCGCGGTCAAATACGGCGAGCTCTCCGACGCCATCGTCGACCGCAAGGCGAACGACGTCATCGGCAGCGGCGCCCGCACGCTGGTCGCCGGGGATCTCGGCTGTCTCATGAACATGGCCGGCAAGCTGTCGCGGCGGGGCGCCGGCACCGAGGTGCGACACGTGGCCGAGATCCTGGCCGGCATGGCCGACGGGCCGCCCATCGGCGCCCCGCAGGAGCCGAAGCGATGAGCCTTCACGCCACCTCGCGCCACTTCAAGGAAAACGCGCACCGGGCGATGCGGGACCCGTCGCTGCAGCGCGCCATGAGCCATGTGCGGACGGCCTTCATCGAGAAGCGGGCGAAGTCGGCCGCCGCCCTGCCGGAGTTCGAGGCGCTGCGCGACAGTGCCCGGGACATCAAGGCGCATACGCTCAAACACCTCGACCTCTATATCGAGGCCTACGAGGCGCGGCTGACCGCCTCGGGCGGCCATCTCCACTTCGCCCGCGACGCCGAGGAGGCGCGGCGTGCGGTCCTCGACATCTGCCGGGCGGTCGGCGCGAGGACCGTGACCAAGGGCAAGTCCATGATCTCCGAGGAGATCGGGCTCAACCAGGCCATCGAGGCGGCGGGTCTGGTCCCGGTCGAGACCGATCTTGGCGAGTACATCGTGCAGCTGCGCGGCGAAGCGCCCTCGCACATCATCGCCCCGGCCGTGCACCTGACCCGCGACCAGGTCGAGGCGGATTTCCGCCGGGTCCACCGGCACCTCGCGGAGGACCGGGATCTGACCGAGCACGTCATGCTGCAGAGCGAGGCGCGGGGCGTGCTGCGCGACCATTTCCTCAAGGCGGACGTCGGCATCACGGGCGCCAATTTCCTCGTCGCGGAGACCGGTTCCTCGGTCATCGTCACCAACGAGGGCAATGGCGATCTGACGCAGATCCTGCCCAAGGTGCACATCGTCATCGCCTCGATCGAGAAGCTCGTGCCGACGCTCGAGGACTTGTCGCAGCTGCTGCGGGTGCTGGCCCGCTCGGCCACCGGCCAGGAGATGGCGGTCTACACCACGGTATCGACCGGGCCGCGCCGCGCCGGCGATCCCGACGGGCCCGAAGCCTACCATGTGGTGCTGGTCGACAATGGCCGATCCGCCATGCTCGGCACCAGCTTCGAGGAGATGCTGCGCTGCATCCGCTGCGGCGCCTGCATGAACCATTGTCCGGTCTATCAGGAGATCGGCGGGCACGCCTATGGCTGGGTCTATCCGGGCCCGATGGGGGCCGTGCTGACCCCGAGCCTCATCGGCATCGACAAGTCGGCCCATCTGCCCAACGCCTCGACCTTCTGCGGGCGTTGCGAAGCGGTATGCCCGGTGCGCATTCCCTTGCCGAAGCTGATGCGGCACTGGCGCGAGCGCGAGTTCGAACGCCATCTCACACCGGCGACCGTGCGGTCCGGCCTTGGGCTCTGGGGGTTCTTCGCGACACGGCCGCGTCTCTACGGTGCCGCCACGCGCCTTGCCACGGCCGTTCTCCACCGCATCGGTGGCCGCAAGGGTCGCTTCGCGTCGCTACCCTTGGCGGGAGGATGGACGCGCTATCGCGACCTGCCGGCGCCGCAGGGCGGCACCTTCCAGTCGCTTTGGGCGCGCGAGCGAACCCGGGCGGCCGCGGAGGCGCGGGCATCGAGGCCGAAGGTTTGAGCGCCCGCGAGGACGTGCTCGGCGCGATCCGCCGCTCGCTGGGCGTCACGGGCCGGGAGGCGCCGCGCCGCACCGCCGTCGACGGCCGTCTCGCGTCCTCGCCGCGCGGCGTCGTTCCGGCGCGGGGACAGCTCGACCTCGAGGGCCGCGCGGCACTGTTCAGCCGCATGGCCGCTGCCGCCGCCGCCAGCGTGAGCGAGGTCGCGCACGACCGGGATGTGCCGGGCGAGGTGGCGCGGGTGCTGCGGGACGGCAACCTGCCCGCGACCCTGCGCATGGGCGATGATCCACGACTTCTCGCCATGCCCTGGGGCGAGACCGCGCTCGACGTCTCCCGAGGCGCTTCGCGCGGCGGCGACCTCAATGCCGTGTCCTACGCGCTGGGCGCGGTGGCCGAGAGCGGATCGCTGGCCATGATTTCCGGAACCGACAATCCGACGACGCTGAATTTCCTGCCCGACACCCATGTGGTGATCGTCGCGGCCTCCGACATCGCCGGGGATCACGAGACGGTGTTCGATCGTGTGCGCGCCCGATCGGGTAAAGGCCTGATGCCGCGCACCGTAAACTTCATCACCGGACCGTCGCGCTCCGGCGACATCGAACAGACGCTGATCCTCGGCGCCCACGGCCCGCGCCGCCTGCACATCGTCATCGTGAAGGGCTCAAGCGGCTCCTCGGCGTGAAGCCCCCCCCGGTCGGAATGGGCCTCAGGGCGCCTTCTTGGTATCGCTCCGCGCGTTGCGGTTGAGGATGCCAGCGGCTTGGCTTTGCTGCTTCTCGAGGTCTTCGGCGTGCGGTGCGGTGTCCGGGATGGCTCTGTTGGTCTGATCGGCGGGCTTCACGCCGCCCGCCTTGGCGGCTGCATCGAGGCCGGGGAACGCCTCCGGCTGCTGACCTTGCGGATCCTTGGTGGCGCCTTCCTTGGACATGTTCTGCTTCCTTCCCGCTGATGACCGGCCTTCGACGACATCAACGCTGGTCGATCGCTCTAGGTCCGATCGGGTCCGGTGTAGGCTTCCAGGGTCGAACGCACCATGGCCTCGATGCCGAAGCCGTGCCGGGCGTGGTCGAACGCCCGCTTGCGGATGTGCCGTCTCGCCGCCGTGTCCATGACGATCCGCTCGACCGCTTCGGCCAGCGCCGCCGACGTCGCCTCGACGGAGAAGCCGGTCTCCCCTTCGATGAAGGTTTCCGCCATTCCGCCCACCCCGGTGCAGACGATCGGCAGGCCGGAAGCCTGCGCCTCGACGAGGACGTTGGGCAGTCCCTCGATCCGCGACGTGAGCACGAAGACGTCCATCGCGGCGAGCGACCCCCAGACATCCCGCGTCAGCCCAGGCAGCAGGATGCTGTCGGACAGGCCCGCGCCTGCCACCTCGGCCCGCATGTCGTCGAGCAGGACGCCGTGTCCGAAAAACAGGAATTTCGCGCTCGGCGCCCGAACCAGGAGCGTGCGCGCCATGTCGATGAGCAGGCGCGGGCGCTTCTCGTCGGAGAACCGCAGGATGCTGCCGATGACCGTGTCGGCCTCGACGAGCCCATGCTGCCGCCGGACCGCGATCCCGTCCGCGGCTGGAATTTCAGCGGGGAACTCGAAACCGTTGTGGATGACCCGGATGCTGTCCGCGGGGAGATCGAGCCAGCGGGCGTAATCGATCGCGCCGGCCCGGCTGTTGTTGAGCAGCAGCGCATCGGGCCTGCGCCGCAGAAGCGCCTTGTAGGCCGGTCGCATGTAGGGCTGGAAGAACCGGAAGCTCTCGGGCGAGGCGGAACGGCCTCCGAGGATGATCCGGGGCACGCCGACGAGGGTCGCGGCGACGCCGGCCAGCGTGCTGCAGTGGTCCATCCACGTGTGCATCACCCGGGGCCGCGTCGATCTCAGCACGAGGGCGTAGTGGAAGATGGCATGGAAGATGTGTTCGATGCCGAAGACCTTGTAGCGCGACAGGCGATCGCGAATGTCGAGGATCTTCGGCGTGTCGTAATCGGGCGCGGTCCGGGAGACCTCGAAGACGTAGGCTCCCGAGGTTTCCAGCATGGGCCTGAAGAAGTCGTCCGGCGGCGCGAGGTGGTCGCACGCGATATGGACCTCGAAAGCGCTGCTTCGCTTGAGCCCCATCGCCGTGTAGGCGACCTGGCGTTCCGCGCCGCCGGGTCCCAGGCTGCCCACGACCAGCAGGGCGCGATCCTGCACGAAGCTTTCACGCGGAAGGCGCAGCCAGTCGCCGACGAGCGCCTGGATGTCGTGGAACATGTCTTCGTAGTCGGTTTCCCCGAGCTGCGGCCCGGAGCGGGAGCGATCCAACGCCTTCAGCAGCTCGGCTTCGGTATCCAGCACGCGCAGGACGTTGCCGAAATAGCCGGCCAGCACGATGCGCCGCACCCCGTTGAGGCGGGCTTCGAGCAACATGCGGCCACTCACGCTGTGGTTGGCATCGGCGGCCAGGACGATGATCGTGGGGGGACCCCGGCGCTTCAGGCACCAGATCGCTTGGCGGCGGTCCAGCCACCACCCCGCGATCTGCGGGTCCAGTGGCGCGCCCTCGCTTCCACGGTCGGCCACATAGCCTTGGATGACGCCGCGGGAGACGAGGTCGCGGAGGATCTGCTCGGGCACGTCGAACGGCGCCGCGACAGCGACCGCGCCTGCGGCCGTTTCGCGAACGGCTCGGCGGATGATGCCTTCGAGGTCAAGCATGCGGGCGCATCAAAATCCGAACGGTGCCGGCCCCCGGCCGGGCGTTCCCGAAGGCGGTGCCCCCGCGTCCTTGGCCGCCAGGCGATCACCGAACGCGCGTCGCAACGCGGCGCCGAAACCTTCCATCTCCGCCGTGACGTCATGCGTCCCAAGGCTGATCTGCGCCGCGAGGTCGCGCTTGAGATCGCGCAATGCCAGCGCGAAGGCGCCGTCCGCCCGTCCCGCCTCGACGGCCGCGGAC
>CAXSEU010000005.1:0-6597 GCA_964236485.1 uncultured Lichenihabitans sp.
CAGGCGCAGGCGCAAGGCGACGTGTTCGGGATCGTGGCGGCTGTCTCGATCGGCACGGCCTTCGACGAGGCAGAGGATGCACGTCTCGGCGGCTCGCCAGGGACCGTCCGGCCGCTCCACAGGCTCAGCGGGGAGGCAGCGAGGACCCGGCAACCCCGTCATGGCACCAGGGGATCCAGGGTCCGGCTAGGCAACGGCGGCTTTCGTCGGCGCGAGCCGATCCCCGATCCGACGGTCCGCCTGCTCGAGGACATGCACCCAGTCCATGTCCCCGGGATGACGGAGCACCTCGACGCTGTCGTACCAGGGCGTCCGCGATCCCTCAGGTCCCCACCGCCAGCAGGCATCGGGCCGCGACAGCAGCAGCGCCGGCCGCCCAGCGGCGCCGGCCACATGGGCGACGGCGGTATCGACCGAAACCACGAGATCGCAGGACGCGACCAGCGCGCCGAGCCCCATAAAGTCCTCGATCGGCGGACGGAAGACGTTGGGAACACCATCGAGGAAGCGGCTCTCCTCCGGCGTCAGGCTGTTGAGCAGCACGACGAATTCCGCCTCACCGCGCGAGAACAGACGCGCGAAGAGCTCGATGGAGATCGACCGGGTCGCTTCGTACTGGCGCGGGTGACCGCGCCAGCATACGCCGATGCGGGGACGCCCGCCTGCCCCACGCGGAAGGCGGGCATGGTCCAAGCGAAGGTAGTCGATCGTCGGCAGCAGGCTTCGGGCCTCGATCACCAGCGGCAGTTGCATGGAAGGGATGTAGAAATCGAACTCCGGGTCCATCGCCTCCGCCGGGACCACCTCGATCGACGAAAAGGACCTGGCGATCAGCCCTGCCAGGGGACCCGGCACACGCGCCATGATCCTTGCCTCCGGGTGAGCCCTCATCAGCGGGTGAAGGAAACGCGACATCTGGATCATGTCGCCGAGCCCGTGTTCGAAGATGACGAGCAGCGTCAAGCCGCCCAGGGCCTCACCGCGCCAGCGCGGCTTTCGCTTGCGCAGCGGGTAGGTTCCGATCAGCCGGTCGGCCAGACCCCAGTTCTCCCATCCCTCGAGGAAGCGCCCGGTCTTCAGCAGGTGGAACCCGTAGAGGAGACGCACCGTGCCGTCGTCCGGGTGTAGGCGCACGGCCGCTTCGAATGCCGCGGTGGCCTCGGGCAGCCTGCCTTGCGCATCCAGGACTTCGGCCCTCAGGAGGCAGGTCGCAAGGTCCCCGGGGGCGGACAGCCCCGCGCCCGCCTCCGTCAGCCGTCCGAGCCGCAAGGCGACCCGTCTCGCCATCGTGTCGAGCGCCGGGGCGGCCTTGGTGCCCGACCTTCGCCGGCGCCATTCGTCCAGGCGGGCGTCGAGCGCCGCAAACGACCAGCGGCGATAGAGACTGTCGGCGACGAGCGGGATCTCGGCGTCGCGCAGCATATCGAGGTCCGCCAGGCGCGCGACATCGAAGAACTGACGCCGCAGGTAGGGAAGCAGCAACGCTGGTCGGCAGGACCGAACGTCGGTCTCGTCGAAAGCCGTGAACGGGTAGTGCGGAGTTTCGTTGAAGACCCGGGTGAGCAGAAGGGCGCGTTGCCGGTCGGAGCCGGGCAGCAACGCGTGGCTTTCGATGTAGCCGCGCGATTGGTCCCAGGCGAGTTCGGCGATCGTCGCCAGTCCCCCGCTCCGATAGAGCCGCGCCGCAGACCGCAGCTTCCGTGCCAGGATCATGACGCCTTCGTCCAATCTGCTCACATGACGCCGACCGGCGTGGTTGGGGCCGGGTGAATCCACCGCATCTACGCACTCTCCCGCTGCCAGGCGGAGTAATAGTCCCAGACGTCGTCGACCGATCCCTCGGACACGACAGCTCCCTGCTGCAGCATGATGGCGCGGTTGCAATAGGTCTTGTGCGACCCTCGGTCGTGGGAGGCCAGTGCCAGGATGCTGGCCTTGCCCAGCATGGCATCGACCCTTGGCTTGGCCTTGGTCGCGAAAGAGGCGTCGCCGAAGCCGATCATCTCGTCGAATAGCAGGATCTCGGGAAATTGCGTCGTCGAAATCGCGAAGGCCAAGCGCATCAGCATGCCGCTGGAATAGGTCCGCATCGGGAGATGCAGGTAGGGGCCGAGTTCCGAGAATTCGGCGATCTCGGGGATCGCCAAGCGTGCTTCCTTCAGTGTCATTCCAAGGAAGACACCGCGCAGGATGATGTTGTCCGCGCCCGTCAATTCAGGGTCCATGCCCATCATCATGTCGATGAGGGACGACACGGTCCCATGGATCTCCGCCGTACCGGTCGAGGGCTCGTAGGAGCCGGAAAAGACGCGCAGCAGCGTCGATTTTCCCGCGCCGTTATGGCCGACGAGGGCGATCCGATCTCCGGGCACCAGCGACAGGTTGAGGTTGCGCAGCGCCTTCACGGTGACGACGTCCCGCCCGCTCGCCTCGACCTGACCGCCGACGCGCTTCAGCAAGGTCGTCTTCAGCGATCGCGCGCGCGAATTGTAGATCGGGATGTCGACCGACGCGTTGACAAGTTCGATGGAAGCCAAGGCAGCGATCCGGTTTCAAAGCCAGTAGACGATCCGGGCGCGGAAGCGGGCGAACAGCGGCCAGGTCACGAGAATGAGGATGGCAAGGTAGATGAGGGCGGCGAGATAGGTCTGGCCATCCGGGATCCGGCCCTGGATCGGTTCGGCCACGATCCTGAGGAACGAGGCGAACGGATTGAACACCTTGATGAAATCGCCCCGCGTGCCGAGCTGATCGAGGCGCCACATGATGGGCGTCACGAAAAACGCGAGCTGCATCATGTTGTTGATGATCTGCGGCATGTCCCTGAACCGGGTGCAGAGAATGCCCAGGACGAGCGAACTGAAGAAGGTGGCGACGAGGAGCAGCGCCAGCCCCGGAATGGCCAGGAAGATGATGGGGCTCGGGGTCACCAGGAACAGAACGTAGACGATGGGGATGATGAGGAGGTTATGCGCCAACGCCACCATGTTGCGCACCAGGACGCGCATCACGAAGGCGGTTTTCGGCAGCGAGTCCTGCTTCAGGTAGGTCGAAGCCTCGATGAAGGTCGACGTTCCGTCCGTGATCGTTCCGGAAATCAGGGTCCAGACCGTCATGTTCACGGCGAGGTACGGAATGTATTCGCGAATGTTCGCGTGAAAGAGGCCGCCGTAGACGACGCCAATGCCGGCGACGAAAAACCCCATGCTGAGGGTGATCCAGAACTGGCCGAAGCGCGAGCGCTTGTAGCGCTGCCGGACATCGTTGACGCCAAGCAGCGCCCAGACGTGCCACGCCGTGAAACAGCGGACGATGTCGTTCGAAGCAAGTCTCCAGTCACGCGCGCTGGGCTGTATGGACATTCAAGAACCCTCGACCGAGCAGAGGGTGTCGCGATGACACATCCTGTCTCCGCTGCCTGTGACTGCAGGAGCTTTCCAATGAAAGACGACGCGCGGTGTCTATCGGAGATGCCGACGACGCGTCAAGGCGGGCCGGTCCCGGCGAGGTGTCGCGCGCCGGCTTGCGGAGCAACCCTTGCTAGAACAATCTGCCGCCGTCCGGAATCGCGTGGGTGGGCTCGATGAGAACGACATCGCCGTCGGCATCCGGGAAGCCCAGGGTGAGAACCTCGGACATGAAGGGGCCGATCTGCCTGGGCTTGAAGTTGACGACGGCGGCGATCTGGCGGCCCACCAGGCGAGCCGGATCGTAGTGCCGCGTGATCTGCGCGGATGAACGCTTCAGGCCGATCGCCGGGCCGAAGTCGATCAACAGTTTGTAGGCAGGCTTGCGTGCCTCGGGAAAGGCCTTGGCTTCGACGATCGTGCCGACCCGGATATCGACCTTGAGGAAGTCCTCGAAGGCGATCGTCTCCACACCGGCGTAGGTCTCGTCCCGCATGGCTAGATCGCCGGATCGACGCCGATGTCCTCGACCGTTTCCTGGCGCGTCTTGCCACGCCGGTCGCGTTTCCTCCGGCGGGCGTCGGCCATCGCGCGGCCGATCAACCGCAACGGCGAGACGAGTCGGTCGAGGTCGTCGACCCGGGCCGACCAGGTCTCGCCCCGCGCCAGTTCCTTGTCGAGAGCCGCCATGGTGCGGGCCAAACCGGGGTCGTCGTCCTCGAACCACGTATCGAGCACACGCCACCACGCCCAGACCAGGCCCTGCAGCTTGACGGCGCCGGTCGCGCCCTCGTTCTCGATCCCCGAGGCTGCCAGCATGAACCGCATGGAGTTCAGCGCCACGCCGTTGAGGGCCGCCGCCGACATCGGGTCGGCCCGGATCCAGTCGACCACGCTCTGCAAGGCCAACCGATAGGGCGCCAACGCGTCCAGCCGACGCATGAGGATGTCGAACAGCCGCTCTCGCGGAGCCTCGTCGGCCAGCGCCTTGCCGGCCTGGTCCAGCACCGTGCGATCGATCTTGCGCGAGAAGGCGGCCAGCACGGCCCCCTTGGACGGGAAGACATCGCGGAAGTCGGCCAGCGAGAGGCCGGCCCGCTCGGCGATGTCGGTAATGCCGAAATCGCTCCATTCCCGCTCCGCCGCGAGCTCCATCAAGGCCTCGATGATGCGGTCGCGGGGAGAGGAAGCCGGCGCCGTCCTGATCGATTCGGAGCCGCCGCCGGAAGGCGTATCGGCGCGGGGGAACAGCGGGTCCTGGGGCATGGCGATCTCCGGTCTCGTATGCCCTTATCTAAGTCCTAACTTCGTCATGTCCAACGGGCGGCCCTGGCCCGTCAGCCGCCGAGCTCCTCCGCCCGCCGCTTGGCGGCCGCGACGGTGCGCTCGAGGAGCGACGGCAGTCCCCCCGGACCGTGCAGGACCTCCAGCCCGGCCGCGGTGGTTCCGGCCGGCGAGGTGACGTTCTGCCGCAAAGCCGCGGGCGCCAGGCCGGGGTTGCGACGCATGAGTTCGGCGGCGCCTTCCACGGTGGCGCGTGCCAGCCTCGCGGCGAGTTCGGCGTCGAGGCCGGCGGCTTCGGCCGCCTTTGCCAGACATTCGGTCATGTAGAAGACATAGGCGGGGCCCGAGCCGGAAACGGCCGTCACCGCATCCATGAGGCCTTCGTGCGCCAACCACTCGACCTCGCCGACGGCGCGAAGCAGATCCTCGACGGTGTCCCGCTGCCGAGACGACACGGCCGCGCCGGCGACGACGCCGGTAATGCCCCGGCCCACGGCGGCGGGGGTGTTGGGCATCGCCCGGACGATGGCGGGGACATGGGGAAGGCGCGAGGCGAGGTCGTGCACGGTCTTGCCCGCGATGATCGACAAGAGCAGCGTCCCCGCACCCGCCCAGGATTGGATTGTCGGCAGGGCCTCGTCCAGCATCTGCGGCTTGACGGCGAGGACCAGCACCTCGGCGGGTCCGCGACCTGCACCCGGCGGGTTCACGGCGACTCCGTGAGCGGCGCAGAGCGCCAGGAGGTCGGTGTTCGGGGAAGGATCGAGCACGGTGACCTTGCGGCCGTCGAGGCCCAGGGCCAGCCACCCATCGAGCATCGCGCCCCCCATCTTGCCGGCGCCCACCACCACCAGCGATCCGACGTCCAAGCGGCCACGCGGCGCGAGCGAGGGCGCGGCGTTCAAGCCTCGCCCTCGGTTTCGAACATGGCGCCATCAAGCGCCTCCCGGGCCGACTTCCCGGCCCAAAGGACGAATTGAAAAGCCTGATAGTAGCGGTCGCAAGCCTTGACGGACATCTTGAGGATCGCCTCGCATTGCCGCCCATCCGGGTCGGCACCCCCGGCCATCAGCAGCGAATGGCGGAACATGACGACGTTCTCGCTATTCCAAAGGTCGAAATGACCGATCCACAACTGCTCGTTGATCAGCGAGATGAGCAGCAGGATCTCGCCCCGGCGACGGTCCGGAACCTTGAGGTCGAAGGCGCAGCCGACGTGCAGGGCCTCGAGGTCGGAAAGCCAAGTGAAGGCCACGTGATATTCGGTCAAGCCACCATCGACCGAGATCGAGATCTCGTCCTCATCCTCGCGGTCGAAAGACCACTCGCGCATTGCGGCCAGGCGCTCGACCACATCGACAGGGTGCTCGGCGCGGTCAGGCTCGACGTGAAGAAAGGACATGCAACAATCACCGGGTTTCTGGACAATCGACAGACGGCGATCCAAGCAACCAAGCCGAATTCAGGCGACGATGGAGCAAAGCGCGACGTCTCAGCGTCCGGCCGCACGCGACTTAGCTTGAGCCGGAACGAATCACCTGGAGAAGACTATACGCGCATCACCGCCCCGATTGAACGTCGGGCACAGCGCCGCTCGGCTCTACCCACGGGGTAATTCCGGGACATCGTCGCGCCGCGCGTGGAACCGGGACCGGCGCATTCGGAGAAGGCGAGACGGTGCACGCCCTCGCGGTGCCGCGGGCTTGCGTCCACAGGGGTGATCGCGTGGAAGAGGCTCGTCGCCGCTCGTCCTCGATTACTCCGTCCCGTCGGGTTCACCCGGTGCGCTGCTTGCGTCCGCAAGCTCCCTTGCGCCGGGACCGTGCCTGTGGCACATCATCCCGCGCGTCGATGCCGCCGACGGGAGGCCGGCCCTTCGCTGCCGTAGCTCAGTGGTAGAGCACGC
>CAXSEU010000005.1:6607-19745 GCA_964236485.1 uncultured Lichenihabitans sp.
GGGGTTGCGGGCGCCGTGCCGAGACGCTAGACGGCGCGGGTCTGTCGCACCGGTTCGCTGCCGTAGCTCAGTGGTAGAGCACTCCCTTGGTAAGGGAGAGGTCGAGAGTTCAATCCTCTCTGGCAGCACCATCCGGGCTCTGCGATGTTCTCTTCGAGGGTCGGGACGTCAGCGAGACTCGGCACGTCAGCGAGGTTCGGCATGATCGAGCCTCTTCCGACCTCCGCCGCATCGCGCCCGTCCAGGGAAGAAGAAGGCGCAAGGGCGTTGACAGGGATCCCGCCTGTCCTTATAGGCGGACACTTGGCGAGATGGGCTGCGTAGCGCGGCGACATCCGCCATACCCCAGCAGGTTCTACTGCAAGAAGCCGGCCGCCTCCGTGGGCAGAGCCGGTACGAACACGAGGATCAAGATGTTCGCAGTGATCAAGACCGGCGGCAAGCAGTACAAGGTCGCCGCCGACGACGAGATCGTCATCATGAATGTGCCGGGCGATGCCGGCGACGCCGTGACGTTCGACGAGGTTCTGAGCCTGGGCGACGGCGCCGAGATGGAAATCGGCGCGCCTCTGGTCGCCGGCGCAACCGTGGCGGCCGAGGTCGTCACCCAGAAGCGCGGCCCCAAGGTGATTGCCTTCAAGAAGCGCCGCCGGCAGAACTCGCGTCGCAAACGCGGCCATCGGCAAGACCTGACGGTCGTCAAGATCATCGAGATCCTCGCCGCCGGCCAGACGCCCCGCGGCCCGCGTTCCGACAGGGCCGAGGCGCAGGCCGACGTGCCGGCAAGCCATTCGCTCGATGCCGTCGCGGCGGAAGCCGCCGTCGCGTAAAGAGCATCAATCGAGGCGTCGAGGCGCGTCGCGGTCCAGTTTGGCCCGGCCCCCGGCCTCAGAGTTAAAGGAGCAGGATCATGGCTCATAAGAAAGCAGGCGGTTCGTCCCGCAACGGCCGCGACTCCGAAGGTCGCCGTCTCGGCGTGAAGAAGTTCGGCGGGGAAGTCGTGCGCGGCGGCAATATCATCGTGCGTCAGCGCGGCACGAAGTGGCATCCGGGACCCAATGTCGGTCTCGGCAAGGATCACACCTTGTTCGCCCTCTGTGACGGCAAGGTCGAATTCAAGCAAAAGGGCAGCCGCGCCTACGTAGCGGTCCAAAGCACGACGATGGCGGCCGAGGCCGCCGAATAGGTGGGGTCGGACGAAGGACCCCACCGGTGCACGCAGCCCCCGGTGGATGGTTCTTCGAGCAGGAACCCTTCGGTTTCCCAGGAAACCGGACATCCAGAGCAGACCGGCAAGGGGAGGCGGGCACCGTCTCCCCTTCGTCGTTCCGGAGTGCCGTTCGGCGGCGTCTCCCCGCAAGGAGTCCTGGCATGTTCCCCGAGATCGTCCGCGAAGACATCTTCAGGTTGGAGACGAAGCGGCTTTGGCTGCGCTGGCCGGCAGCCCCCGACGCCAGTGAAACACCGTCGCCGCCGCAAACCGGGCGCGCCCTCCGGCACGGCGACGGCGCGCCCGAAATCGCGACGGGCGATCCCCATGACGCCGGCCCCGACGCCGCCGCGATCGAGCGGCTCCGCGACGCGAACGCATCGGGCGCCGCGCTCCACCTCGTGATGAGCGGGCGCAACGCCGACCGGCGATCCTTTGGCATCGTCAGCCTCGTCCCGGTTCGCGAGCGGCTGGAGAATTGTGGCCTCCTGATGCGGGTTTCGCTCGAGTCGGCCCGCCGCGGCCAGGGCCTCATGACCGAGGCCGTCCAGGCGGTGGTGGATGCCGCCTTCATGCTGACCGACACGCCGCTCGTGGCGGCGTCCGCCCGCGTGCTCGATCCCGCCTTTCGCCGTGTCCTCGAGAAATGCGGCTTCGCCTATTGCGGAACCGGGCTCGACGCGGTGGCCGACGGCGCCGGACTGGTGGCCTCCGACCGGCTCCGCCTCGACCGCAAGACCTGGGCGAGCCTCAAGGCCTGGCGCATTCCCGGGGTCGTCCGGCGGCGGGGCGTCCCCGCGCTCGATGATTGCCCCGCCTGCGGGTAGCCCACCGGCGATTGGCGCGCTACCGAGCCGCCGCTCAGCCCCGCAGCGGCCGCGTCGCCTCGGTGAGCCAGCCCGCCACGTCGGCCTCGACCAGGGGCGAGACCTTGGCCCGCACCTCGGCGTGATAGGCGTCGAGCCAGCCGATTTCGTCCGGCGTCATGCGGGAAGGGTCGATCAGCCGCCTGTCGATGGGGGCAAAGGTGAGGGTTTCGAAGCCGAGGCTCGGGCGCTCGCCACCGGCGATCGGCCTTGGCTCGACCAGCAGCAGGTTCTCGATCCGGATACCCCAATGCCCGGCCTTGTAGTAGCCGGGTTCGTCCGAGAGCATCATCCCCTCGGCCAGAGCCACCGTGCCGAGCTTGCTCAGGCGCTGAGGCCCCTCGTGCACCGAAAGATAGGCGCCGACACCGTGCCCGGTGCCATGGTCGAAATCCAGTCCCTCCCGCCAAAGAGCCTGCCGGGCGAAGGAATCCAACTGGGCTCCGGACGTCCCAGCGGGGAAGATCGCGCCGGCGATCGCGATGTGGCCCTTCAGGACCAGGGTGAAGCAGCGCCTCATGTCCGCGTCGGCGGGCCCGACGACGAGCGTGCGCGTGATGTCGGTGGTGCCGTCGAGATATTGCCCGCCGCTGTCGACGAGGAAGATCCCCGGGCCGATCGCGAGATTCGAGGCCGAGGTGACCCTGTAATGGGGAATGGCCGCATGGGGGCCGAACCCCGCGATGGTCGGAAACGACAGATCCTTCAGCTCTCCCGTGTCCCGTCTGAAACTTTCGAGGGCCTTCACGGCATCGATCTCCGTGAGCCCGCCCTTCGGGGCCTCTTGGTCGAACCAGTGCAGGAAGCGCGCGAAGGCCACGGCGTCGCGTAGGTGCGCGGCCCGTGCGCCCGCCTGTTCGGCCGGGGATTTCCTGGCCTTCAACAGTGCGACGGGATCGCCGGCGACATCGGGTTTGCCACCCGCCTGCCGCACGACCTCGACGAGGCGCGAGGGCGCCGTCGCGGCGTCGAACCGTACCTTGGCACCCGTACGTCCCAGGCCTGCGAGATCGACCGGAAGCGCGCCCGGTTCGACGATGTCGGCTGCCCCCGACAAGGTGTCGCGGACGCTGTTCGACAATTTGCGAGCATCGATATAGAGGCGCGGTCGCCCTTCGCTGGGCAGGAGCGCGAAGCTCAGGGGCAACGGCGTGTAGTTCACGTCCGCGCCCCGGATGTTGAACAGCCAGGCGACGGCGTGCGGATCGGTGAGTATTAGCGCTTCGGTGGTGCCGAGTTGCTGGCGGGCGGCGTTGATCTTTTTTTTACTCGTGAGGCCCGCAAGGTGCTCCGGGTACAAGGACACCGCGCCGGTCGGCATGCCGGGACGATCGGACCACACGGCGTCGAGGGGATTGTGCTCGACGGCCACGAGCGTGCCGCCTGCCGCCTCGATAACGCGAGTAAGCCTTTCAACCTGGGCGGGCGTATGGAGCCAGGGGTCGTAGCCGAGCGCCGAGCCTTGCCCGAGATGCTTTTCGATCCAGCGTTCGGGCGGCGTCTCGGTCACGCTCTCGGGGGAGAAGACGGCGGCATCCACCTGATCGCGCACCTGCGCGGTGTAGCGCCCGTCGACGAAGATCGCGGCCCTGTCGAGCAGCACCACTGCCGTACCGGCCGAGCCCGAAAATCCCGTGAGCCAAGCCAGGCGCTCGGCGCCGGGAGGAACATACTCGTTCTGGTGCTCGTCCGCGCGCGGGACCACGAAGCCGTCGAGACCCTTGCGGCGAAGCTCGCCCCTCAGCGCCGAGGCGCGCGCGGCACCTTGCGACGGATCGGCGGTTTCATCGAAGGATTGATGCAGGGCTTCAAGCATCCGGAGACTCTATCGCCGTGGCGGCGATCACGCAATTTACAGCGAGCACCCGGTTGCCCGCGTTTGGCATAGCTCCGTTGCACCGCAAACAGGCACTTCGCTACTGCAATACTCGCCGCGCCTATTACATTGCATCCTATGCGGGACAACGATCCCGACGTTCCCCACCAAGCCAGTCATTAGCAATGAGAACCGAAACCAAACCTGCCTCCATGCGGGGTGCCTTCCAGAAATTGAACCTTCAAGACGTGCTTCAATCGGCCCGGCGGGTCCTTGACGCGACGGCGGACCGTTCCGCGGAGCGGCGACTGCGCGAGATCGACGGCTGGTCCGACCAGTCGGAGGTCGCGTTACACGAAGAGGCTTGCGGCAGGCGCGCCTAGGCGCGCCAAAGTTCCAGCGTCGCCCATCCGTCGAGATCGGTGCGGCGCCGGAGCGCGAACCCCTGCGGGCCGAAGCTCGATAGAATGCCGGGCACATCCGTGCCGAGGAGGCCCGAAAGCACCAGATCGGCGCCGGGCTTCGAGGCCGCCGCGATCGACGGGGCCATGCCGCGCAGCGGTTTGGCCAGGATGTTGGCGAAGATGAGGTCGTAGGGGCCGCCGCGGCGCAGCACCTCATGCCGCAGACCGGGACTCACCACGGGTCGCACGAACGACTGGACACCATTGAGCCTGGCGTTTTCGAGCGCCGCCTCTACGGCCACGGGATCGAGGTCGCCGCATCCGATCCGGCGTTTCAGGCTCTTGGCCGCCGCCATGGCGAGCACGCCGGTGCCGGTGCCGAGGTCGAGGACCCGCCGCGGCCGCCGCCGTTTGATGATGCCGTCGAGCGCCAAGAGGCAACCGCGCGTGGTGCCATGATGACCGGTCCCGAACGCCAGGGCGGCTTCGATCTCGAGGCCGATGTCGTTGCTTCTCACCTCCCTCCTGCCATGCCGGCCGTGCACGAGAAAACGTCCCGCCCGCACCGGCGCCAGCCCGGCCAGGGACGAGGCGACCCAATCCTGCTCGGCAATGCGTTGCGAGACGACGCGCTTGGCCTCGCCTTCGCCGAGGATCCGCGCCAGCGAGGCCCGGACTTCGGCCTCATCGAGGCTACCGCCGAGGTAGATTTCGAGGATCCACGGCTTTTGCCGGTCCGGGCTGGCCTCGTCCTCGAAGGCCGAGGCGGCGATTTCTGCGGGGTCAAAGAACTCCACGATCAAGCCAGCCGCCCGCCGCGACGTCGTCTCATCGCAGATCAGGCGCAGCAAGCGGGCGGCGCCATTGGGGGGAAGTCCTTCGAGCATGACCGGCGGCTAGCATGGAGCCGCCGGCGTGTCACGCTTTGGGCTCGCGGCCGTTCGCGCTATGGAGCGACATGCACAGCCTCACTCTCGCGGCCCTGGCGCTGATCGTCGGCATCCTGGGACCGGGTTTAGCCGCTCGCGCGGACAGCCCCAAAGCCCTGCCGGTTCACCCTGGTGCGCCGGTCTCGATCCAGGGCTACGGCAAGCAGAACCCGGCCTGTCAGGCCTGGACGGATGGCTGCGTCCTCTGCACGACGGACCACGAAGGCACCTCGCAATGTTCGACGCCGGGCATCGCCTGCCAGCCGCATGGGCTGACCTGCAAGGCGTTGCGGCGCTAGCCTCATCCCGGCGGCAGGTCGAGGATGATCGGGGTGACGGCCAGCCTGTCGAGCAGTCTCGCCAGATCGGCCCAGGCTAGCGACAAGGTCGCGGTGTTGCGCAGCGGGTGACAGGTGATGCGCGCCGCCACGGTCAAGCCGCGCTCGATCGCGAAGCTCACGCGGTGTTCGGTGTCGTTGACGAGGCTCAAGGGGCTGACGGCACCCGGCATCGTGCCGAAGACCTCCATCAAAGCGTCGGCATTGGCGAAGGACAATTTCCTGGCGCCGATCAGCGGCGCCAGGGCCGTCATGTCGGCTCGCGTTTCGGCGCACAGCGTCACGAGGTGGTAGGCGCCGCCGCGATTGTCCTTGAGGAAGAGGTTCTTGGTGTGCCGCCCCTCGAGACCCCTCCAATGCTGCTGCGCCTCCTCGACCGTGCGGACCGGCGGATGCTCGATGGTCGCAGGGTGGATGTCGAGTTCGGCGAAAAGGTCCGCCAGCCTGTCAGGGCCGTGCTGGGTCATGGGAGGTTGCTCTTTCGGTACCCTTGGCGAGGGAGCGGGTGTTGCGTTGGATCAGATCGAGCGACCGCGGCCCCGGGACGTCATCGTGTCCTTCACGGCAACCGAGAGATCCGACAGGCCATAGGGCTTGCGCAGAAGATGCAGACTGTCGGCGATCGCGCCCGGCATCGCGTGTTGCGCCGTGAAGCCCGACGTCAGCAGGACCGGGAGGGAGGGACGGCGGCTGCTCAAATCGAGGGCGAGATCGATGCCGCTCATTCCCTCGGGCATGACGACATCGCTGAACACCAGATCGATCCGCGGTTCCGACTGAACCACGGCCAGCGCCGCACGCGCGGTTTCGGCCTCCAGCACCTCGTAGCCGAGTTCGCGCAACATGCCGCTTGTCGTCGTGCGCACCGCGAGATCATCGTCAACAACGAGCACGACGCCCCGGCCCTCCTGTATCGGAGCATCGGCGACCGGAGCCTGGCCCGCCGCCTGGGCCCGATCCGTCCGGGGCAGGTGGACGGACACCGTGGTCCCCCGTCCCTCTGCACTTTCGATCGTCACGAACCCCTCGGATTGTTTGGCGAAGCCGTAGACCTGGCTGAGGCCGAGGCCGGTCCCCTTGCCGACCTCCTTCGTCGTGAAGAACGGCTCGAAGACACGCGACGCCACCTCGGGCTTCATCCCGATGCCCGTATCGGTGACGGACACGACCACATAGTCGCCGGCATTGGCGGCCAGACTCGACGCCGCATGGGCGCCGACGGCGCGGTTCGCCGTCGCGAGGGTAAGGGTGCCGCCTCCCGGCATGGCGTCGCGGGCATTGATCGCGAGGTTGAGGATCGCCGTCTCGAGCTGGTAGGGGTCGGTCTTGCAGAGCCAGACATCCGCTGCCCGATCGAGGCGAATGGTCACCACCTCGCCGACCGCGCGGTCGAGCAGGTGTTCGAAGGTCGGGATGAGGTCGTTGACAGAGACCGATTCCGCCCGGAGTTCCTGCCGGCGCGAGAAGGCGAGCAGTTGCTGATTGAGCTTGGCACCGCGCGCCACCCCCTGCCGGGCGGCCTCGAAGAGGCGCTGGGTCCTCTCCTCGCTCGGAACGCGCCGGCTGAGCATTTCGAGGCTGCCGCCGATGATCATCAGCAGGTTGTTGAAGTCGTGGGCGATCCCGCCGGTGAGTTGGCCGACCGCCTCCATCTTCTGCGCCTGGCGCAACTGCTCTTCCACGGCACGCTGGTCGGTCACATCGGAGACCACCCCGGCGATGCGGACGGCCTGCCCGGCATCGTAGAAGGTCTGGCCCTTGACGTGCAGGATCCGGGTCGCGCCGTCCCCGGCCCGCACGATACGCACCTCGACCTCGATGAAGCCGCTCGACTCCGCCTCCCTGAACGCGACGGCCACCCGGTGGCGGTCCTCGGGTACGAACTGCTCGAACGCGGCCCGCCAGTTCCACCCGGGTGCTTGCCCCGGATGGCCGAAGATCTGGTCGTAGCGGAGGGACCGCCGCAAGGTCGACGTCGCAAGGTCGAGATCCCAGCTCCCCATGCCGGCGGCGTCGAGCGCCAGGCGCAAGCTGTCCTCGGCACGCACGCGCTCGTCGATCTCGCGGGCTAGCCGCTCGTTCGCGGCCGCCAGTTCGTGGCTCCGTCTGCGGCTGTTGGAGAGGTCCGTCACCACGCCGCAGATGACCCGCGGCATCCCTTCGGCGACCTTCAGGTTGACGAGGGAGATGTTGACCGGAACCTCCTGCCGGCCCGCCGTGTGCAACGTGAATTCGCTGGAAGTGCCCGAACGGGGCCGCCCGACATGACGGTGGAAGGCTTCGCGCTCCCCTTCACGCAAGAACCGGCCCACGACGCTCCCGACGACGCTCCCGCGATCCTCGCCGACGAGGGCCGCGAAACGCTGGTTGCAGTAGAGCACCGTGCCGTCGTCGCTGAGCGTGAGCGCTCCCTCCTGCATCTGCTCGATCAGCACGCGATAAGGCCGATCGGCGTTCTCCAGCGTATAGACCTGCTGCCCGGAAGGCCCGCCGATGACCACCGCATCGACCTCGCCGTTGCGGATCGCGTCCAGGGTTTCTTCGGCTTCCTGCAGCCGGGCTTGCAGTTCGGCGAGGCCGAGACTGCGCGAAGCCGCCGCTTCGGGACGGCTCGACGGGGGTTGCGTCATGGGCCGGTTCGGTCGCCCGGGCCAAGAGGTGTCAGGTTCAAGCCCGCCAGAACCCGCTCCTCGTTGGACAGGTCGCCGATGACGCGGCGAAGCGGCTCGGGCAGCATCTTCACCAGGGTCGGGGTCGCGACGATCTGCAGTTCGCGCGTCGCCTCGGGGTTCTGGTAGACGTCGATCACCTCGAGCTCGTACCTGCCCTGGAGGTTCTCCTCGCAGATCCTCCTCATGTTGGCGATGGCGCGGGTCGAACGCGCGGTCGATCCCGTCACGAAGAGCCGCAATTTGTAGTGGTCCGCACCCCCGAACGGTCCCGCGGGATCGTCGCTCACGCGGCACCCTTCTCGACGGAACGGATGTCGAGCCCGACGAGCACCTTTTCGAAATTCGACAGGTTGCCGATGATGCGCTTCAAGGGCGGCGGCAGGGTCCGCACCAGGGTGGGGACCGCGACGATCTGATCGCCGGCCGCCAATTGCGGCGTGACCAGAAGATCGATCACCTCGATCGTATAGCGCCCCGCGAGATGTTCCTCGCAGATCCGCTTCAGGTTGATGATCGCGGTCAGCGATTTCGGCGTCTGGCCCGCGACATAGAGCCGGAGGCTATACTTGTCGGCAGCTTCCGTGGCGTCGCCGCCCGCCTCGGATGCGAGCGGGTCGGGGCTCCACTCGTTCATGGATTTTCTCTTCGGCTGATCGCCATGGCAACCCGATCCGCGCCGAGGGCCGCCTCCCGAGCTTCCTCCTGATCGATCAACGTGGCAACCTCCGCCTCCTCGCTTTCGATCGCGGCGCGTAATTCGAGCACTTGCCGCTCCACCGCGGAGCGCTTCCGGATCAGTTCGCGACGACGGCGCTCGGTCGTCTGGAGCCGCGCCGTCTCCGCCTCCCGCTCGCGGGCTTCTTGCGCCGCGCGTGCGGTCCCGGTCAGAACGCCGTCGGGTCCGACATAGACGTCAATGAGCTGGATCCCGTGCTCGGTCAATCGGTACTCGCGCAACTGCTTCGAGTGGTTCATCCCCCGTGACTTCAGCAGGTAGAGCACGCGATTGCGCTCCCCATTGGCTTCGATGTCTTTCAGCGAGATCCAGGTGTCCATGAGGGAGGACACCCCGCGCTCCTCTTCGCTCATGTCATCGCCCGGCGTGGACAGGCTGGTGAACAGCGCCGTGGTGCCCCGAGTCTTGCAGATGTCGGCGAGCCGGACAAGCGTCGCATGGATCTCGCTGGAAGGACCGCGAAACGCGGAGATGGGGTCGACGACGATGACCGCCGGCTGGAACTGCTCGATGTCGCGGTTCATGCGCGCCAGGTGCAGTTCGAAGCCGTAGAGGCTCGGGCGAGCCGCCTCGAAACGGAGCAGGCCCGCCTCGCACCGCGGCTTCAGGTCGATGCCGACCGACTGCATGTTGCGGATGACCTGATCGGGCGATTCCTCGAAAGCGAAGTAGAGGCAGCGCTCGCCCCGTCCGCAGGCAGCATGGACGAAAGCCGCCCCGAAGGTCGATTTCCCGGTTCCAGCCAGGCCCGAGATGAGCACGCTGGACCCGCGATAGTAGCCCCCGATCCCCAGCATCCGATCGAGGTCCGGCACGCCGGTCGGCACAGCCTCCTGGGAGATGGCGTGCCCCAGCCCGGCCGAGGTGATCGGCAGCACGCTGATGCCCTGGTCGTCGATGAGGAAGGGGTATTCGTTCGTGCCATGCGCCGAACCCCGGTATTTCACCACGCGCAGGCGGCGGGTGGTGACCTGTTCCTGG
This sequence comes from uncultured Lichenihabitans sp., assembly GCA_964236485.1. GTDB lineage: Bacteria > Pseudomonadota > Alphaproteobacteria > Rhizobiales > Beijerinckiaceae > Lichenihabitans. The sequence continues at coordinate 16,560 of CAXSEU010000005.1, forward strand.
ACGCGATTGTCGAGCAGGATGACGCAGTCGGAGACGTATTCCTCGATGCCGAACCGCGTGAGGTGGCCATCGCCCCGCTCGGCCGTGATGATCGCGGTGACCTTCCTGTCCTTCAGCCAGGCGAACAGCCGCCTGAGCTCCGCACGAAGGATCGACGTGTCGGCCAGTCCGGAGAACAGCGCCTCGAGCGTATCGAGCACCACCCGCGTCGCACCGACCGTATCGATGGCATGGCCGAGCCGGACGAAAAGGCCCTCGAGATCGTACTCGCCGCTCTCCTCGATCTCGGACCGCTCGATCCGGACGTGATCGATCACGAGCTTCCTGTCGACGACGAGGCGGTCGAGGTCGTAACCCAACGAAGCCACGTTCGCCGCAAGGTCGGACGCCTGTTCCTCGAAGCTCATGAAAACGCCGCTCTCGCCATAGCGGACCGCGCCGTTGACCAGGAAGGTCATGGCGAAGAGCGTCTTCCCGCAGCCGGCCGCGCCACAGAGCAGCGTCGGTCGCCCCGCGGGAAGACCTCCGAGCGTGAGGGCATCGAGCCCGCTTATCCCCGTGGGGGTCTTGGGAAGCTGCTTCATCTGCGCGGCGGCCGCGCCTGGGTTCCGGTCATTCGGCATCGTCAGCGCAGCGTGCTCCAATGGGGTCGGCGTCGGGAGCCGGTCGCGTGGTCCGACGCAAACCCGTACTCCCCCTCTTCCATAGCGAGCCGGCAACGATCTTAGCAATGAAGCCGGTAGCGAGCGCGGCCGGGCTGACCGATCGACCGCTTGAACCAACTTCCCGCTCGACTTTTCGGCTGAAGCTTTCCTAACTGCGCTGAATCGAGCTGGGGAGCATCATGGAGCCCGACGATCGGAAGACACCGCGACCGGCGCATGACGCCGAGTACCTCGCGCCGCGATCGGCCAACCATGTGGCGCTGTCCCCCCTCTCGTTCCTGCGCCGCGCCGCACTGGCTCACCCCGGGCGTATCGCCACCATTTACGGGGAGCGGCGGATCTCCTGGGCCGAGACCTTCGCACGAACCCGGCGGCTCGCATCGGCGCTGAAGACGCTCGGTGTAGGCCCCGGCGACGCCGTTGCCGTCATGGCCGCCAACACGCCCGAACTCTTCGAGGCGCATTTCGGCGTCCCCATGGCGGGCGCCGTGCTCTGCGCCCTCAACGTTCGCCTCGACGCCGGAACCATCGCCTATATCCTCGAGCACAGCGAGGCCAAGGTGATCCTCAGCGACACCGAATTCGCGCCGACCATGCGGGCCGCGCTCGCGCGCCTCGATGATCCGCCTCTCGTCGTCGACATCCTCGATCCCGCGGCGCCGGGCGAACGGCTGGGCAGGACCGATTATGAAAGCCTGCTCGCGGGCGGCGATCCGGCCTTTCCGTTCACCGGCCCGGCCGACGAGTGGGACGCCATCACGCTCAACTACACCTCCGGCACGACGGGACGTCCCAAGGGCGTGCTCTACCATCATCGCGGGGCCTACCTGCTGGCGCTGGGCAACATCCTCGAATGGCATATGGGCGAGGCGCCGGTCTATCTCTGGACGTTGCCGATGTTCCACTGCAACGGCTGGTGCTTCCCCTGGACGCTGGCCGCCAAGGCCGGCACCGGTGTCTGCCTGCGCAAGGTCACGGCGCGCGGGGTCTATGAGGCGATCGCGGACCACGCGGTCGGCTATCTCTGCGGCGCACCGATCGTGCTCAAGCTCATGCTCGATGCCGAGGCGGACGAGCGGCGGGAGTTCGCCCATCGCGTCAAGATCATGACGGCGGCTGCCCCGCCGCCCGCCGCCGTACTCGAGCGGATACAGGCGCGGGGCTTCGACATCACCCACACCTACGGCCTGACGGAGACCTATGGCCCGGCCGTGGTCTGCGACTGGCGGCCGGAATGGGACGCCCTGCCCGGACCCGAACGGGCGGCCAGGCGGTCGAGACAGGGGATCGCCTACGTGGTCTGCGCGGCGGCGATCGTCGCCGATCCCCGAACCGGGACTCCGGTCGCCGAGGACGGCCAGACGCCCGGCGAAATCTGCTTTCGCGGCAACGTGGTGATGAAGGGCTATCACAAGGACGAAGCCGCGACCGAGACGGCCTTCGCAGGGGGCTGGTTCCATTCCGGCGACCTTGCGGTCCGACATCCCGACGGGCACATCCAGATACGCGACCGCATGAAGGACATCATCATCTCGGGCGGCGAGAACATTTCGTCGATCGAGATCGAGGATGTCATCCATCATCATCCGGCCGTCGCCGCGGTGGCGGTGGTCGGCCTGCCGGACGAGACCTGGGGCGAGATCCCCGCCGCGTTCATCGAGCTCGTGCCCTCCGCCACCCAACCGACGCCCGAGGAGATCATCGCCTTCTGCCGGGAGCGGCTGGCCCGTTTCAAGTGTCCCAGGCGGGTGGTCTTCTCCGATCTGCCCCGGACATCGACCGGCAAGGTGCAGAAACGGCTGTTGCGCGACGCCGCCCTCGAGGCGCGGCCGCAAGCCTGAAGGAGTCCACCATGGTCTTGGAAGCCGCGCGACCTGCGCCTTCGCCCGATCCGGAGCCGATCGCGCCCCCTGTGTTCCGCCACGAGGCAGCCGGCATCGTCACCCTCACGCTCAACCGGCCGGCACGGTTCAACGCGCTGTCGGATGATCTCATGGGGGCGCTCCAGGCCGAACTCGATAGGCTGATAGACCAGGCCGACCTCCGTTGCGTCGTCCTCGCGGCGGCCGGCAAGGCTTTCTCGGCCGGGCACGACCTCAGGGAGATGCGGGCGAACCCGGACGAAGCCTCTCACCGGGCGCTGTTCGAGCGCTGCAGCCGGCTGATGCTCACCCTCCGGGCCATTCCGGTTCCGGTCATCGCCCGGGTGCAGGGCATCGCCGCCGCGGCGGGGTGCCAGCTTGTCGCGGCCTGCGATCTCGCGGTGGCGGCACGCTCGGCCCGGTTTGCCGTCTCCGGCGTCAACCTCGGTCTCTTCTGCTCGACCCCGGCGGTCGCGCTCTCTCGCGCGATACCCCGCAAGGCCGCCTTCGACATGCTGGTCACGGGACGCTTCATCGACGCGGAAACCGCAATCACCCCGTCCGCATTCTGATAGGCAGTCCGCTCGATCCACGTCGACACCTGATACGCGGTGCCCAGCTGCTCGGCTTTCCACGGCCGCATCGGCTCCAACGAGTGG
>CAXSEU010000006.1:0-13201 GCA_964236485.1 uncultured Lichenihabitans sp.
GCGGCGCATGCCGTCGACAAGCACCTCATGGGCGCGAGCGTGCTGCCGCGGTGACGTACCGATGAGGGGCGCCGACACGCAGTTGGCGGCTGCGGATAATGGCCGCAAAGTTGGTGCCTCTGGTTTTGCCAGCCTTGAAGCAGGAGGCTGGCTGATGCGCCATCTCGGATCAGCCGTAACTTTTGGTCAGGGGTGATGCCGACCATCTCGAGCTTCTACGGCATCGTGATTCAGATGTTCTGGCGCGACCACAACCCGCCCCATTTTCACGCCAGCTATGGTGGGGAAGAGGCGCTATTCGACATTCGGACCTTAGACATTATGGAAGGCTCGCTCCCCCGCCGTGCCCTCCCTATGGTTCTCGAATGGGCGCTCGCTCATCGGCTCGAGCTGCTGGAGAACTGGAACTTATGCCAACTCAGACAGAGACCCAAGACGATCGCTCCGCTTCGGTGACGCCGGTCGGGCCACCCTGGCGCGTGGCAAGCGTCGAGGCGCTGCCGGGCTGGCGATTGCACGTGCGCTTCAACGATGGTCTGCAGGGCATCGTTGAGATGGAGCGTGAAGTTCACGCGCCGGACGCCGGCGTGTTTGCCGAACTCGCCGACCCTGAGCGGTTTGCGGCCGCCTACGTCGACTTCGGAGCCGTTACCTGGCCGGGGGAGGTCGATCTCGCCCCGGACGCCATGCACGCCGAGATCAAAGCGCACGGACGATGGGTGCTGTGACGGAGTGCCCGTGAGGTTCCGCACGGCATCGGATCGCTCGCGGGCGTCGAGCCCGTGACATTCCTCTGGTAAAACCGGCAGTTAGCGACAACCGTGTTTTATACCATATTATCTACTATCCCTCGAAGATGGTTGCTACCTTAGCCAACACTTCATCCATGATCGCCGTCGACAGGCTTTCCACTCTTCGGCCGTTGCGGGCGTGGAGGTCGAGAACACGGGGCTGGTCGCAGCGCACCACCCCTGTGGTCTTGGTTCCGTCAAGCGGCACGGCGAAGCCGAGACGGCGCGCGAAATCGCCGCCGTTCGTGATCGGCGCTATGATCGGCAGCTTGGTCGCCCGATTGAAGTCGTCGGGCGAGACGATGACTACCGGTCGCAGTCCGCGCTGTTCACGGCGCTGGGTTGGTTCCAGATCGACCATGTAGACATCGCCGCGCTTCACAGCGGTTCGTTGCCTACGGCCGAGCCTTCCACCCATTCGCGTTCTTCCGGCGGCCGCGGCTGGGAATAGTCCGAGGCGGCCAGAAGCTCGGCCATCGTGTAGCGCGGCCGAGCCCGCGGCTCGACCACCAGCCGGCCACTGTCCACCGTGAGCCCGACCTTGGCGCCTACGCTCAGGTGCAGCACGTCGAGGAGTGCGGGAGGCACGGCCAACATGACCGACCCGCCGACCTTGCGGAGGTTGGTGGTATGCATAGATGCCTCCAGTAGTTACACCTATATATAACATGTAGCACCATGCCGTTCAAGCTGGTCGCTCGCGGGGGAATGGGCGGTGGGTGCTCGGTCGTCACTCGGAAGCGCGCCGCAGGGTGCAATGGCGGCGAATCGAGCAAAAAGCGCCTCCCGCCCGATCCTTGTCTGTTCCGCTGGGTTGAAGAACCGAACACTCCGGCCTCTCTCGATCACCTGCTCCGCGAAAGACACTGATGACGTTCATCGACATCCTGATCGGCCGGCGGCTGTCCAACCGCGAACAGGAGACCCGCAAGATCGGCTGGTTCGAGGCGGTGCCGGCGATGGGGCTCGACGGCCTCGGCTCGGCCTCCTACGGGCCGGAAGCCGCCCTTACGATCCTGATGCCGCTCGGCGCCGCAAGCCTCGCCTGGATCGGCTGGGTGATGGCGCCGATCGTCGCCCTCCTGCTCGTGCTCTACCTGTCCTACCGGCAGACCGTCGTGGCCTATCCCACCAACGGCGGCGCCTACACGGTGGCCAAGGAGAACCTCGGCCGCAACGCCAGCCTGCTTGCCGCGGCAGCCCTGATGGTCGACTACATCCTGAACGTCGCGGTCGGCATTTCGGCCGGCATCGGGGCGCTGACCTCATCCGTAGAGGCGCTGCAGCCTTGGACGCTCACGCTCTGCCTCATCGTCCTCGTGATCGTCACGCTGGCGAACCTGCGGGGCACGGCCGAGGCTGGGTGGCTCTTCGCCCTGCCGACCTACCTGTTCATCGTGAGCTTTCTGAGCCTCGTCGCGGTCGGGCTCTGGAACATCGTCGCGACCGGTGGGCATCCGCTTCCGGTCATCGCGCCACCGGCCGTGCCGGAGGCGGCGGGGGTCATGGGCGTGTGGCTGTTCATGCGCGCCTTCGCGAGCGGCTGCACCGCCATGACGGGGGTCGAGGCGGTATCGAACGGGGTCGGCGCCTTCAAGGAGCCGGTGATCGCTCAAGCGCACAGGACCCTCACCATCATCTGCCTCGTGCTTAAACTGCTCCTCGCCGGCATCGCGGCCGTGGCCCATGCCTACGGCCTCGCGGCGATGGATCAGACCAAACCCGAGTATCAGAGCGTCCTGTCGCAGTTGACCGCAGCGATCGCCGGGCGGGGCGTCATCTACTACGTCTCCATGACGAGCCTGCTGGCCGTGCTCTGTCTCTCGGCAAACACCAGCTTCGTCGGTTTCCCGCGCCTCTGCCGCATCGTCGCGGCCGACGGCTTCCTGCCACGCTCGTTCGCGGTCGCGGATCGGCGGCTGGTGTTCTCGGTCGGCGTCGCCGTGTTGACCGCAACGGCGGGCGGGCTGCTGATCGTGTTCGGCGGCATCACCGACCGGCTGATCCCCCTGTTCGCCATCGGCGCCTTCCTCACCTTTTCCATCAGCCAGATCGGCATGGTGGCACACTGGCGAAAGGCAGGGCAGCGGAGCCACAGCCGCCTCGCCATCAACGCCCTCGGCGCCGTGACCACGGTCGTGGCCCTCCTCGTGATCCTGGCAGCGAAGTTCGTCGAGGGTGCCTGGATCACGGTGCTGGCCATCCCGCTGATCATCGGCCTACTGGTCGCTGTCCGCCGATACTACGACCGCCTGGACGCGGCGCTCCGATGCACCGGGCCTCTGACCCTGGCCGAGACCGACCCACCGACCATCCTCGTGGCCGTGGAAGGCCGCAACCGCATGACGGACCATGCCCTGAAGTTCGCCATGGCGCTCTCGCCCGACGTGATCGCCATCCATCTGCTGCGCCTCGCGGGCCCCGAGACGGAAGAGGACGGCAAGGCGCTGAAGCTGCAATGGCAGCACGACGTCGTGGCGCCGCTCGAAGCGCGTGGCCTCAAGGCGCCCCGGCTGCTCCTCCTTCCCGCCCCCTACCGCGAAATCCACGAGCCCTTGCTGAAATTCATCGCCAGGCTCGACGAGGACACGCCGGGCCGCTCGGTCGCGGTGCTGATCCCGGAGGTGGTACGACAACACTGGTGGGAGCGCGTCCTCCACATGAACCGCGGCGAGCGACTGCGCAAGATGCTGATCGAACACGGCAACGAGCGCGTGAACGTCATCATCGCCCCCTGGCGGGCGTGACCCGCCGCCACCCTCTCGACGCTGACGGAACTGCTTGATGAGAAGCGGGCTCAAGGCCGACCTGCCAAGGACGTCATGGTTTCTTCGTCTTCGGCTTTTTCGGTTTCGGCAGCGGCAGTTCGTCCGCCGTGGCGCGGATCAGTCGACCCAACCAATCCGTGTCGTCCCAAGCGTCGGCGTCGATCAGGAAATACGGCTTCGCACCCTTGTAGGGTGGGCTTTCGACCACGGCGCCGATGTGGGCTCTCCCGGCGACCGTTGGCTTGACAAAAAGCTGGTCGTCGCAGATCAGCGCCACCATCTTGCCTCCGCAAAATATCGCGTATTCGCCGAACATCTTTCGCGCCGACACCGCGGCGCTGCGGGACATCTGTTCGACGAGAAGTTCCACGGTACTTCGACCCGACGCCATGACTCCCCTCCTCGAGACCCGCGGAAAATCCTCACCCACAGCGTGGGGGACCGCCAAAGGCGGTGGAGGGGGCGAACGCCGCGATGGTCGCCAAGACATCATCTCGTGCGCTTGCTGACAGAACATCGGCTGCCGGCACACGCAGCACTCTGATACCCTGCCGTGACAACCATCGGTCACGCCGCTCGTCGTGGGTGGCCTGGTCGAGCGTGTCATGGACGGCGCCGTCGACCTCGATCGCGAGCTTTTGGGCCGGGCAGTAGAAATCGAGGATGTACGGACCGAGGGGATGCTGTCGACGGAACCGCAGCCCCTCGACGCCGGAGCCCCGGAGCGCTTCCCACAGGAGCACTTCAGGAAGGCTCAAAGACCGCCGCAGTTTCCGGGCACGTTCGAACGTCGGGATCGGTGCGCGCATCACCCCCTTCACCGTGCTCCGCACGGTCCCCCTCCCCGCGACGCGGGTGAGGAATTCCAGATCCCGGCTCCGGTCAGTGCAAAGCGATTTGGCCCGCGCTTCACCCGCGAGGCGGAGAGCAGAAGCGATCACCGCCGCTATCCCTGCCCGGCCTGGGCGGCCGCCAGGGCCGTCATGTTGACGATGCCGCGCGCCGTGACGCTCTGCACCAGGATATGCAGAGGCTTCGGCAGCCCGAGAAGCAGCGGGCCTACCTGAAGCCCGCCCGCCGCAGCCCCGAGCAGGGTCAACCCGATGTTGGCGGCGTCGAGGTTCGGCATGATGAGGAGGTTGGCCGCGCCCTCGAGCGGGCTGTCACCAACGAGTCTTTCACGCAGCGGGGCACTCAGGGCCGCATCCGCATGCATTTCCCCGTCGATCTCGAGGTCCGGCGCCGCATCCCGGATGAGGCCGAGGGCGCGGCGCATCTTGCGGGCGCCGGTCGACATCGACGCCCCGAAGCTCGAATGCGACAGGAGCGCCGCCTTGGGCACCACCCCGAAGCCCCGCACGGCCTCGGCGGCGAGCAGCGTCATCTCGGCGATCTGTTCGGCCGTCGGATCGAGGTTGACATGCGTGTCGCAGATGAACAGCGCGCCCGCCTGAAGGATGAGGCCGGACAGCGCGTAGATCCGTCCGTTCCGCTGGACCGGCCGCACGATGGGTAGGATGTAGCTCAGGTGACGCGACCATTCGCCGGTGCCCCCGCACAGCGCCGCGTCCCCGTGGCCGTTGCGCAGCAGCATGGCGGCCGCAACGCTGAGGCGGCTTCCCATGCGGCGCGCGGCGGCGTCGGGCGGAACGCCCCGGCGGCTCACGAGGCGCTGGTATTCCGCCGTCAGCGGCGCGAAGATCTCGCGATCCGATGTCGGATCGATCACCTCGACTCGCTCGCCCTCGGTTAAGCGCAGGCCGAGCGCCGCCGCCTTGGCCTCGATGACGTCCCGCCGTCCGACGAGGATGGGCCTGGCCAGGCGCTCGTCGATGACCGTCTGCACGGCGCGCAGGACGCGTTCGTCCTCGCCTTCCGCATAGACGACGCGCATCAGGGTCTGGCGCGCCGCCTCGAACACCGGCCGCATCAACTGCCCGGACCGGAAGACGAAGCGTTCGAGGTCACGCGCGTAGGCGTCGAAATCCGCGATCGGGCGGCGGGCGACGCCCGATTCCATGGCGGCCCGGGCGACAGCCGGCGCCACCTGCAGGATCAGCCGCGGATCGAAGGGTTTCGGGATGATGTAGTCGGGGCCGAAGACCGGCGCCTGCCCGCCGTAGGCGCTGGCGACCACCTCGCTGGCCTCGATCCGGGCGAGTTCCGCGATGGCCTCGACGGCGGCGAGCTTCATCTCCTCGTTGATGCTGGTCGCCCCGACATCGAGGGCGCCGCGAAAGATGAAGGGAAAGCACAGGACGTTGTTGACCTGGTTCGAGTAATCCGACCGCCCGGTGGCGATCACGGCGTCGGGTCGCACCGCCCGGGCGAGATCGGGCAGGATCTCCGGCTCGGGGTTGGCGAGCGCGAGGATCAGCGGCCTCTCGGCCATGGTGGCGAGCCATTCAGCCTCGAGCACGCGAGGCGCCGAAAGGCCGAGGAACACGTCGGCGCCGGGCAGCACATCGGCCAGCGTCTTGGCGTCGGTGTGTTTCGCATAGCGGGCCATGTTGTCCGCCATGGCGTCGCCCCGGCCGGCGCTGACCACGCCCTTGATGTCGGTCAGCATGACGTTTCCGGCCGGCAGGCCCATGGCGACCAAGAGGTCGACGCAGGCCAGGGCCGCAGCGCCAGCGCCGGACGTCACGAGCCGCACCGTCTCCAGGCTTTTGCCCTGGATCAGCAGCCCGTTGCGGACCGCCGCGGCGCAGACGATCGCCGTGCCGTGCTGATCGTCGTGAAAGACCGGGATGGCCATCCTGTCGCGCAGGCGCCGCTCGATCTCGAAACATTCGGGGGCCTTGATGTCCTCGAGGTTGATGGCCCCGAAGGTCGGCTCGAGCGCCGCCACGACCGCGACGAAGAGATCCGGGTCGGCGGCGTCGACCTCGAGGTCGAATACGTCGATACCGGCGAATTTCTTGAACAGCACCGCCTTGCCCTCCATCACGGGCTTGCCGGCCAGGGGGCCGATATTGCCGAGGCCGAGCACCGCGGTGCCATTGGAGATGACGGCGACGAGATTGCCTCGTGCGGTGAGATCGCGCGCGGCCTCGGGATCCGCCACGATGGCCTCGCAGGCGGCCGCCACGCCCGGCGAATAGGCCAGGGCGAGATCGCGCTGGGTGGCCATCCGCTTGGTCGGCTCGACGGCGAGCTTGCCGGGCTTGGGATAGCGATGGTAATCCAGCGCCGCCTTGACGAAATCCTCGTCCAAAAGCCTCTCCTCTCCCGATCCCGCCCCGCCGATCCAAGCTTACGCGGTTTCGTCTCACGCGGGTGAACTTGCCCTGCCAAGGGTGACTGGTCATGGCGCGGATCGTCGCTCGGCGAGCCGCTATTCCATCGCCAGCATGGCGTGCGTGTCGCCTTCGCTTCCGGGGTGGGTGCGCAGCGGACGCTCCTCGATCCTGGCGAGAAAGATCCACGCCAGCACGAGGCCGGCATCGGCGGCGAAGAACATCGAGCGGAAGACGCGGGCCAGATGGGCCACATCGTTGCCCCGGATCAGGCTTTCCATGTCGTGCGTTCCGGCCGTGCCGGCGCCAAGCACGATGGCGCCGAAAAGGGCCACGATCAACGCACCGCCAAGCGAGCGGAAGAAGTTCATGGCGGCGGTCGCGGTCCCGAGTTGATGGAGCGGCACCGTGTTCTGGATGGCGATGGTGGCCAGGGGCAGGATGGTCCCGAGTCCGACGCTGATGAGAAGAAAGATCACCTCGATCTGCCAGATCGTCAACCGGTCGGTGGTCACGGCCAGCACCGTGCAGCTGGCGACGCCGATGCCCATCATCACCATCGGCAGGATCTTGTAGCGCTTGACATACATCATCGAGCGGCCGGACAGCGTCGCACCCGTGACGGTGCCGAGCATCAGCGGCACGAGCGCCATTCCCGATTGGCTGGCGGTGAGGCCCAGGACGCCTTCCAGGAACACCGGCACGTAGATGGTCAGCCCGATGAAGCTTCCCATGGCAAAGCAGGCCGCAAGGGTCGCATTGTAGACCACCTTGTCGCTCAACACCGTCAGGGGAATCAGCGGCTCGGGGGCGCGCCGCAGTTGCAGGAAGAACAGCACGCAGGTGAGCGCCGACCCGCCGAGCAGGGACAGCATCGGCACGGAGGTCCATGGATAGCGGATGCCGCCCCAGCTCAGCGCCAGCAAAAGGCTGGTCGAGGCGAGGACCAGAAGCGCCGCACCCGCATAGTCGAGCCGGTGGGGGCGCTCGTGCCGCGGAAGCAGCCGCAGCTTGCCGCTGGTCATGACGTAGGCCGCAAGGCCGATCGGCAGGTTGATCCAGAAGATGAGGGACCAGTGCAGATGCTGGGCAATGAAGCCGCCGAGCAAGGGGCCCGCCAGGGACGACGTGACGAAGACGCTGGCGATGAAGACCTGGTAGCGGGCGCGCTCGCGCGGCGCCATGATGTCGCCGATGATGGTCTGGGCCAGCGAGATCAGCCCTCCCCCGCCGATGCCTTGCAGTCCCCGCGCCAGGGCCAGCGTCACCATGGTAGGGGCCAGCGCGCAGGCCAGCGACCCGATCACGAAGGTCACGATGGCGCCGAGCAGCATGATGCGGCGGCCGTGGATGTCGCTGAGCTTGCCGTAGAGCGGCGTCACCGCCGTCGAGGCCAGAAGATAGGCCGTGACGACCCAGGGGAGGTTCTCGGCATTGCCGAGTTCGCGGCCGATGGTCGGCAAGGCGGTGGCGACGATGGTCTGGTCGAGCGCCGCGAGCAGCATCGCCATCATGAGACCGATGACGATGGATCTGATCTGGGCGTGGTTCAGCCCCGTCCCCGCGCCAGCGTCGCGCGCGTTCACGCCGGGGTTTCCAAGATGCAGGGCATGCAGGCTTATGCCCACGGCGATGCCGCGATGCAAGTGTGAAGCGGCGGATGATCGCGCCGCGGGTGAGCCCCCTACAGGCCCACCCGCCCGACGGCCGGCAGCTTGATGCCGGGGCGGCGGAAGTCGAGGCCGATGACGCCGCCGAGGATGTTGACTTCGATCCCTTCGACCCAGGCTAAGGTAAGTCCCGTATAGCCGCCGAAGGAAAGCCTGAACCCGGTCCGGGAGGGTGCCCAACCAAAGATCGCCTGATCAATGGGGTAATCCTTGCCGATCGCGTTCGGCGGCAGGGTCGCCGCGGCTTCTGGAACCGCAGCCAGAATCGTCGCCACGAAGGTATTCGAGTTCGGGCCGGGCCAGGCCCGGTAGTCGCCCCGGTTCCGGTAGCGATAGATCGCGATCGCATCGCGCATACGGCCGATCAGGGCCTCGGCCGCGGCACCGTCGGCCGCGAAGACGAGTTCGGGGGCCTCCCCGAACCATCGCCCGTCGGGGTCGAACCCATCGCGCCGAATGGGATCCCCCCAGGCGGTCAGATCGTAGCGCTCGTAGGCTGACGCGCCCGGGTTCTTGAGGACGATCCAGCTATGCACCGCGAAGATGCCGCGCCAGCTGACCGTGCGCGCGGCGAAGATCCGGACCGCGGCGTCCCTGTTTCCCGCGGCCGGCGGCAGAAGACCGGCGCTGGAGCGGTCGGCGCTGCGCCAATCCAGGGACGGCACGCGCCAATAGAGCGCGGCCCGAAAGGCGATCGGCGCGCAGAACAGGGCGAGGAAGCAGAGCGCGGGGAGCAAAAGACGGAACATCGGGGGCGGTGGGAGCACTGAACCGAGCTGAAGGTGGGGCCGGGCCGGGCCGTTTTGAAGAAGCGAACCGACATCCGGCGCGCCGAACAGGGCTTTTCCGGCCCGACGTTGAACCACCCCCGCTCCGGCACCACTTGGCAAGGGGCCGACCAAGCAACCCCAGGGAGCCGACCATGACCTATTCCGCGACGAGCCCTCGTTTCGTCGGCGCCGCGACCGCCGCACGGCGCCTGTCGCGGCTTCGCAAGCTCGCCTGGGTGGTGGATGGCGCGTTCCGGCTGCCGGGAACGAAATTCCGGTTCGGCCTCAACAGCCTCATCGGGTTGACGCCGGCGGCTGGCGACGCGGTCCTGGCCGGCATCTCGCTTTACATCGTGTACGAGGCCCATCGCCTCGGCGTACCGCGCGACAAGATCGCCCGCATGATCCGCAACGTCGGCATCGAGGCGGCCGCGGGGGCGGTGCCGATCGTCGGCGACCTGTTCGACATGGGATTCAAGGCCAATCTGCGCAACCTGGCGATCATCGAAGACCACCTCGGTTCGGATCCCTCCCGACGCTGACGAGGGCGCCTCGGGTCACCACCGGCGCCGCGCTTCACTATCCATCTGGCAGGCCCCCGCCTCAGGCGTAGGGCATCCGCAGGCGACGGGTCCCTGCCGGCGGGAGGATCTTCTCGTCCCTGGCGGAAGGTCCTAGGCGGGCAATGCCGCGGCTTTTGTCGAGCCGATGGGCCGCGACCGCCAGCGTGACGAGACCCGCCGCGATCATTGCCAGATCCGTCATGATGTTGTGGCCCAGGCGTTGGGTCAGCACTTGACCGGCCGCCGCCATCAGCGACAGGAGCGCGAACATCCACAGGGAATTGCGCCCGATGGCGCAAAGCGGCGCGAAGACTGGCGAGCCGCGCAGACGGTCGGCGACGCGCAGGACATAAAGGAGATAGGCGACGGCGAGAAAGTGGATCAACCTGCCGCAACCGAGCGTCGTCTTGTCGAGATCGGCCCAGCCCTGGGTCCAGTGTTCGACCCCCGGCCGGTACGAAAATCCGTTTGTCACGCTGAACGCCCCGAAGGCGACGATGACGGTCGCCACGGCCGTCCAGGGCAGCAGCTTCGGCAGCGGTCGGCGCCGCGCGCACTGGCCGACCGCCATGCCGATCACCATGAGGAACTGCCAGGCGAACGGGTCGAAGAACCAAGCCCCGCTTTCCGGCCACGTCGGCAGATTCCAGCCTCGGGTAACGGCGATCGCGTAGAGCGTGAAGGATGCTGCCAGCATCGGCCAGGGGCTGGTTCGTCCCAGCCAAAGCCAGGCGGGGGCCGCCACGATCATCAAGATATACATCGGCAGGATGTTGAAATAGCCGAACTGGTGGCCTAGCGAGACGACGCCGAGCAGCATGGTGCCGGGAGCCGTGATCGCCAGGTCTCGGCCGTGCATCTGCAGCAGGCTGCCGGTGTCGAGAAACGCGGCACCCGCCGCAAAGACGGCCAGACCCAGCAGGGACAATAGGATATGCACCCCGTAGAGCCCGCCCGATCGACGCATCAGGCTCAGCGTCACGGCCGCCCACCCGCCGGCGGCCAGACGGCGGCCATAGGCCAAGGCGAGGGACACGCCCGAGACGAAGACGAACCCTTCGGCGGAGTCGGAAAAGCCGAAGTTCTTTTGCGTCAGCGGCTCGAAGGCGTTGCCGGGCACGTGATTGATAAAGATCGTACAGAGGAGATAGCCCCGCCAGAAATCGAGCGAATCCCAGCGGCGCGGCTGGCCGTGCGTGGCGTCAGACATATCGGGTCCTGCGCCTTGGAAGGGGACGGCCGCCGGAGTGGATGGCCGAATCGACGCTCGATAACGTCTAAGCCGAATATTAGTGGCCGCTGGGAGCTTTGATATGTCGGCGGGCCGTGCCAAGAGAAGTTCAACACCGCAATCCAGGTCGAGGTTCAGAGATCGAGCGATGCCCAGGCTTGTATTTTGGCGTTCATCGACCCGTGACATGGCTCGCGAAATCCATCCCCGGTTCCTGCGGCGCCTGCGGGAGGCCGCCGTTCTGCTGGCGCTCGCCACCTGGGCGACGTCGGCGATGGCCGGAACGTTGCGGGACTTCAGCTATTCGTCCGCGTCGCTCGCGCAAAACCAGGTGGCGCAAGTCTATCTTCCCGACGGCGCTCCGCCCGAGGGAGGCTGGCCGGTGCTCTACCTCCTCCATGGGCTGAACGGCGCCCCCACGGACTGGGAAACCATCGGCGGAATCAGGGGGATGCTCGACCGGCTGATCGAGCAGCGGACCATCAGGCCCCTGGTCGTGGTAATGCCGCAGGGCGCGAACTCCTGGTACGTCGACTCGGCCGAGGTCAGCGGCCCGGGCAACTACGCCTCCGCCATCGCTCACGACCTGCCCAAGGCGATCGAAGGCGCTTTCCCGGTGGGCCGAGATCGTTCGCATCGGGCTATCGCCGGGCTGTCCATGGGCGGGTTCGGGGCGTTCCGGATCGCCTTGTCGGAGCCGGACCGCTATGTCGCGGCGGCCGCGATGTCGCCGGCCATCTGGCAGAACGTCCCGACCGACATCATCGCCAAATCGCCGCGCGAAATGGCGATGATCCGCTCGACGGCCTATTTCAAGACGCAGGATCCGACCACCGTCACGGTGGGGGTCGACCTGCCGCCCGAAGGGCAGCACTTCGGCGGGGCGTTCGGCACGCCGTTCGATCCCCGGCGCTTCAACGACGAGAACGTGTTCACGCTGCTGCAGCGGCAGATCGACGGCAAGGCGAGGCTGCCCCACCTCTTCATCACGGTGGGCGACGACGACAGCCACCTGCTGTGGCGAGGCGCCATCGCGTTTTTCGAAACCATGCAGATGAACCGCCGCGCCATTGAATTCCGCGTGACCGACGGCGACCACGACTGGCATTGCTGGAAACACTCCACCGTCGATACCCTGGTCTTCGTCGACCGTGGCTTCGGTGGCGACGTCACCCAGTAGGGGGAACGCCGCCCCGCCTCCAGGCCGCGCCGCCCCCCCAAGCGGCGCCCGCCGCCGATTCACCTCGGCCGCATGTCGAGCGCGGCGAACGGCCCGGGTTGTGCTAGGCTGCCGCCGTTTTCATCGATCGCCTTTTCTGGCGGGCGAGTCGCGAGACGAGGCTCCGCCACATCCGATTGTCGGGAGTGTGTCTGATGTCGCAACCAAACCGCCTGATCTTGCCGGTCATCATGTGCGGCGGCTCGGGGACCCGGCTTTGGCCCGCGTCGCGGGAAAGCATGCCGAAGCAGTTCATCCCGCTGCTGCACGCCTATTCGAGCTTTCAGTCGACGGCCCAGCGCGTGACGCACGACCTCTTCCAAAAGCCGATGATCCTGGCCTCCAGCGATGTCCGGTTCCTCGCCGCCGAGCAGTTGCAGGAAGCCGGCGTCGAGGCCGAGATGGTGCTCGAGCCGATGCGCCGCGACTCGGCCGCCGCCGTCGCGGTCGCGGCCTGCCTCGCATCCCGCAAGGCGCCCGACACGATCGTCCTGATACTGGCGGCCGATCACCTGATCGCCGACAAGGATGCATTCGTGGAGGCCTGCCGGGCCGCGGCGGAGGTGGCCCGCGAGGGCTATATCATGACGCTGGGGGTCGAGCCGACGACGCCGGCGACCGGCTATGGCTACATCCAGGGCGGCGAGCGGCTCGGCGACTCGGCCGCCATGCGGGTCCAGCACTTCATCGAGAAACCCGACGCCGCCAAGGCGCAGGCCTATATCGACCAGGGCTTCCTGTGGAATAGTGGCAACTTCCTGTTTCGCGCCGACGTGATGATCGAGGAACTGAAGCGTTTCGCGCCCGAGGTCCTCGCTGCCGCCCAGGCAGCGGTGGATCGGTCCGTTCGCGACCTCGATTTCACCCGGGTCGGGCCGGCCCGGTGAGCGCGTCGCAGCGCGTCTATCTCGACGCCTTCCTGGCGCCGCTGGCAGAATTCCTGGGACGTG
>CAXSEU010000006.1:13211-19289 GCA_964236485.1 uncultured Lichenihabitans sp.
GCGACCTCGATTTCACCCGGCTCGACGCCGAGGCCTTTGCCAAGGCGCCCAAGACCTCGATCGACTATGCCGTCATGGAGCGCACCGACCGGGCCGGCGTCCTGCCGGTCGGCTTCTCCTGGTCCGACATCGGCACCTGGGACGCGATCTACGACGCCTCGGCACAGGACAAGGACGGCAACGCCTTGCGCGGCATGGTCGAGGTGGTGTCGACCCAGAACAGTCTCGTGCACAGCGATACCATGCTCACGACCGTGGTCGGGCTCGACAATGTGGTGGTGATCGCGACGCCGGACGCGGTGCTGGTCTCCTCGCGCGCCCATTCCGACAAGGTCAAGACCCTGGTGGCGCAGCTCAAGACCAGCAAGCGGCCGGAAGCGGACGAACACCTGCGCATGTACCGGCCGTGGGGCTGGTACCAGCGGATCGACACGGGAACGCGCTTCCAGGTGAAGCGCATCATGGTCAAGCCGGGGCACCGTCTGTCGCTGCAGAAGCACTTCCACCGCGCCGAACACTGGGTGGTGGTGCGGGGCACGGCCGAGGTGACGGTCGACGACCAGGTTCTGCTCCGCCACGAGAACGAGGCCGCCTACCTGCCCATCGGCTCGACGCACCGGCTGGCCAACCCCGGCAAGATCAACCTCGAACTCATCGAGGTCCAGGTCGGCAGCTACACCGGCGAGGACGACATCGTCCGCTTCGAGGACGTCTACGGCCGGGGGACGTGACGCCTCGGGGCTGAGGCGGGCGCGGTGAGCGCCGCCGTATCGAACGCGGGTCGGAGGCCGCGCGCGACTCATTTTCGCCGTCGAGACCCGGGATGATCGACGTCGAACCGTGCGTCCTGAGCGGCAGGTCGCACGAAAGAGGGGCCGACGATGAAACGAATGACCGCGGGCTTCGCCTTGGTTTTCTGCCTGGCCGCGACGCCGTATTTCACGGTGCCGGCCGCGAGCCAAACCACCTCCGACGTGCAGAGTTACGGGGCCAAGGGGGACTGTTCCGCGGACGATTGGTGGGCCTTCCAGAAGGGCATGGACGACCTCGCGGCGCACGGCGGCGGCACCCTGACGGTGCCTCCCCCGGCACAAAGCTGCTACAGACTCTCGCAAGCCCTCCGCATGCGATCCAACGTGAACCTGCTCGTCACGGCGCCGACGACCGAGATTCACTGCACCGGGGACCGCTCCGGTACCGACGAGACGGGCGCTTCCTATGTCAACGGCTGGCCCTTCAACTCTTGCGCCATGTTCGGCTCGGGCGAATCCAACAACCTCATGCGCGCGCCGACCATGCCGATCGCGACGCCGAACAACGGCGACACGCAGATCCAACTGTCGAACTCGAAAGCCGCCACGCGCTTCGCCGCCGGCGATCTCGTCCTCGTGGAGGCCAAGTCCACGTTCCTCGTGGGCAAGACCGCAAGGAAACAGACCTGGCTGCAAATGGATCTCATCGCCTCGGTCGATGGCCAGCGCAACCAGGTGACGCTGGCCCACCCGTTCACCAGCGACACTCCGATCACGGGCGGCATGGAGCTCCGCAAGCTCACCAACACCAAGCTCACCGCACAGGACTGGGCCGGTCACGACACCCACGTCCCCCTGTGGGCATCATCCAACAGCAGTCTCGTGGGCGGAACCTGGATCGCCAACCATGTCAACGCGGCCTTCACTGGGGGAGGAGGCGGCCTCGACTGCACCCAGAAGCCCTCGTCCGTCGTTGCGGCCTACGGTGTCGGCTACTCCAACCTGCTGGCGGGATGCCAGCTCTCCGTGTCCGACGAAAGCATCGGCAGCGTTCCGCTCGAACTGGCCTGGGGCTCCCACGACAATGCCGTCTCGATCGGCACCATCGAGGTCGGTGCGGGCACCGGCACGACATCCTCGGCCAACTGGTTCGTCGCCCTCGACGAAGGCGCTCGCGACAACGCGATCACGATCGATCAGCTGAAACTCACCGGCAACGGAGCCGGCGACATGATCCTGCTGGATCGCGCCGCCAAGAACACCCTGACGGTCAATCAGATCATGGGTGCATCCATTGCCGGAAACGTCATCAACCTCAGGGCCTCCGCTTTCCAGGGCACGCCGCCTAGCACGGCCCTCAACCATGTGTCCGCCAAGAACGTCACCCTCGATCGCCAGAAACACTATGTCTACATCATGGGGTCGGACACGAAGGACAACACGGTGGACAACAGCAACTTCCTCGGGGCCTTGACGGCCTCCGACGACACGGCCTTCGTGGTCTGGAACGCCGGTCAAGGGAACGTGATCGTCAAGACCGATGGCGCGGCCGGGGTGGATGCCAAGCGGTGGCGCGACTGACCAGGGCTTTCCAGACGCCGCGGCAGGCGGTAGCGTGTGAAAGCTGCGGTCGGGGGCCGAACTTCGAGCGTGTGCTCCCTTACGATGCTTGATCGCATCGACAAGGTGCCCGCGGTGGCCGGCAACGGCAAGGATGGCGCGCGATGACCCAGGTGAGTTTGGGTGAACTGAAGCAAAGTCCCCTTACACAGATCATCAGCCTCGGGCCGAAATGCGCCGTGGCTCACAACGTGCGCCGCTTCTTCGACATCGGCACCGCGATGCCCTTCGACTGGTGGATCACGCCGCCCGGCAGCATCGCCAGGATTCTGTCCGATAGGGACGTCGGCAAGATCTATGATCCCCAGCAGCTGTTCTTGAACCATCATCCGGTGCATCCCAGCGTCGTTCACCGTGACTATGGCATCATGCTGCACCATGAATTTCCACGTCACAAAACAGAAGCGAACCAGCCGGTCGTCGCCGACTTCATCGACCACATCGAGGTGCCGAAGACGCGAACGGAGTACCTGTTCAAGAGGTTCCTCGCGCTGAACAGACCCGCGGAGCGCATTCTCTTCGTCAGGCAGGGCGAACTCCAGGACGGAGACGTCGAAGTTCTCGCCAAGCTGTTCGATCAGGCGCTCTGGTCCTACGCCATCATCCCGGAGTTCGAGGCCGAGGGCTTCGATTGGAAATCCGATCCCGATCGATGGGACGCGGCGCTGGGGAACCTCGGCGTCGACTTCGATCGGTCCCGCCACAAGCCCTTCCAGGATCGCGGCGCGCAGCATCATTATGACGATGTGTTCGCCACAGGGCCGGCGTAGAGCCCACGCTTCGCGCTTTCAGGGCTGTCTCGGCTTGATGATCGCGCGTGGCGCGTAGGCCCCGTGGCCGGCGGGGACGCTCTCCACCACCAGCGCGTTGGCGCCGACAATGGCATCATCCCCGAGCACGATGTCGCCCACCACCACGGCGCCGGTGTGGATCGTCACCCGATCACCGATCGTCGGCACGCCCTTGTGATTTCCGATCGTGACGTTGTGTTGCACCGAGAAATCGGAGCCGATTTCCTTTGCGAGGACGACCGTGTTCTGGCCGTGCTGAATGATGAAGCGCGGCCCGATGCTAGCGCACCAGATGTGCAATTCGGACGGGCGCGGATGGGTTTCCTTGCGCCATTGCTTGAACTTGTGTCCCGCCGGGAGGCGGAAGTCCAGGAGGCTGCGGAATTCCGGAAGCTGCCGGAAGAGAACCTGGAAATGCCAGGTCAGGCCGTCAGGGGCCAGGGGCTCGGCGGGGAGATCCTCCTTGGGAAACCAGGGCCGGGCGCGGAACCAGCGGCTCCAGGCGATCAGATCCTCCCGAAACAGCGAGCCCTCTTCGGAGCCGAGGAAGTCGGCGAGTTCCGCCGGAAGCGGGGGACCGGACGGGTTGCTGGGAGGGCTCGTCATGCGTGACGTCCTTTCGCGTGCTTCGCGCTTCAACGGCTCGGCCATCATCGTCTACGATCATCGGGCCTTCCCGTCGAGGCCGTGATCGCCGCTCGAGGGGCAGCGCGGGGTTTGCCGAGCCGCTGGGCAAGGTGCGCCCCTTCATTTCCACTGCCGCGGACGAAATCGCCGTGGTAAGGCGTGACGGAAGGCGTCGCCGCCGCAGGACGAGCCATCAGGGCAGGATTTTGCGATGAACAGCTACGATTTCGAAACACGGGTCGCCGTCGTGACCGGCGGCGGCCAGGGGATCGGCCGCGCCGTCGCGGAACGCATCCTCGCAGGCGGCGGCAAGGTCTCGATCTGGGACCGCGACGCGGCCCTGCTGACATCCACGCTGGCCGAACTCGGCGCCGAGGCGCATGGCCTGCCGGTCGACATCGCCGACCTCGCGGCGGTCGAGGCCGCGACCCGCTCGGTGCTGGATCGCTTCGGACGGATCGACGTGCTGATCAACAATGCCGCCATCGTGGGCCCCAACATGCCGACCTGGGAATACCCGCCGGAAGCCTTCGCGGAGGTCGTGCGGATCGGCCTCAACGGCACCTTCCACTGCTGCCGCGCGGTGGTGCCGCACATGATCGGGAGGGACTACGGCCGCATCGTCAACCTCGGTTCCATCGCCGGCAAGGAGGGCAACCCCAACGCGGTCGCCTACAGCGCCACCAAGGCGGCCGTCATCGCCTTGACGAAATCCCTCGGCAAGGAGCTGGCGGGCCGGAACATCTCGGTGAACTGCGTCACGCCGGCCGTCGCCAAGACCGCCATGGCGCTCAGCCAGGCCCCTGAACATCTGGCCTATATCCTGGCCAAGATCCCGCGCGGCCGCATGCTCGAACTCTCCGAGGCGGCGGCCATGATCGCGTGGCTCGCCACCGAGGAAAACTCCTTCACCACCGGCGGCGTCTTCGATCTTTCCGGTGGCCGGGCGACCTATTGAATGGAGCGGACGCCTGTCCTCTCAAGAGCAGGCGGAGCAGGTGGATATCGGAAAGCTCTTGCCCTTCAGGCCCCATGAATCGATGACCCCGAAGCCCCAGTAATCCGCTTTCTTGGCGGCCGCGTAGCAGGTGTAGGTGCCGTCGGGTGTGTGTCCGTATTGCTCCATGAAGCGCGGATAGAGAAAACCGGTCTTGCGGTCCGCCCAGACGACGCCGTCGCCCTTGCAATGGGCCGCGGCCTCCCCCTCCGTGCCGTAGCCGGCGACGGGCCCGAGCTTGATCTCGTCGTCGGACCCGGCCCGCGCCGGGCCGGAAAGTGCCGCCAGAACCGCGGCGAGGCATAGGACACGGCCGTTCATCGTCGCTCCCGGATTGTCTGGCTTGCACGCTAACCGAAAGGCGGCCATGTGTGAACCGTGGCGCCGATGCACGCCCCACGCGCGGCTCGATTGACCCCTTAACCCTTTTCATGCTCACTGCCGGCGGGCCGACGAGCGGAATCCGAGGTCGAACAGCACTTCATGTTTACCGATCGTTATCACGCCGGCGAGGCCGAACGCCACTGGCAGTCGGTCTGGGAGGAGCGCGCCACCTTCGCGGCCTCCAACGACGATCCCCGGGAAAAATACTACGTCCTCGAGATGTTCCCCTATCCGTCCGGCCGCATCCACATGGGTCACGTGCGGAACTACGCGATGGGCGACGTCGTGGCCCGCTTTCGTAGGGCCAAGGGCTTCAACGTCATCCACCCCATGGGCTGGGACGCCTTCGGCATGCCGGCCGAGAACGCCGCGATGCAGAACAAGTCGCATCCCGCCGCCTGGACCTATGCCAACATCGCCGCCATGCGGGCGCAACTCAAGCGCATGGGACTGTCGCTCGATTGGGCGCGCGAGGTCGCGACCTGCGACCCGGCGTATTACAAGCACCAGCAGCGGCTGTTCCTCGACTTTCTGGCCAACGATCTCGTCGCCCGGAAGAAATCCAAGGTCAACTGGGATCCCGTCGATCACACGGTGCTGGCCAACGAGCAGGTGATCGACGGCCGTGGCTGGCGCTCGGGCGCACCGGTCGAGCAGCGCGAACTCACCCAGTGGTTCCTCAAGATCACCGATTATGCCGAGGACCTGCTCGACGGCCTCGACCGGCTGCACAACTGGCCGGAAAAGGTGCGGCTGATGCAGCGCAACTGGATCGGGCGGTCCGAGGGGCTCACCGTCCGCTGGCGGCTCGACCCCGGGACGGCGCCGGGGAGCGAGGCGGAACTCGCCGTCTATACCACCCGGCCCGACACCCTGTTCGGCGCAAGCTTCCTCGCGGTCGACCCCG
>CAXSEU010000007.1:0-9465 GCA_964236485.1 uncultured Lichenihabitans sp.
GCGCAGGTGATAGAAACACCTCGGCGACGAGACACCTTCAACAATGCGCGGGCGGCAAGGCCGACGACGGCGAGGCATTGCACACATGACCCATCCACAACCGATTGCCAGCGTTCCCTCTCCCGAGGCGACGGCAGCCGTACTGGCCGCCTTCGCCGATCCCCTCGGGAGGAACGCACCTCCGCTCCGACATGTCGCGGCCTCGCGGGAGCCGGGCCGCCATGCCTCTAGAGAGCCGGGCGGGCGAGGGGCCGCCGGCGCTGGCACCCTGAGGCAACCCCGCGAGGAGCGGGTGAAGGCCGGATCAGCCGCCGCTTCGGACACGCAAGCGCCGCCGCCCGACTTCACACTGGGCGATTGCCACCTCCGCCTGCTCTTCGAGTCCCTGCGAACCTTCGCCTGCCTCATCGACGGCGATGGCGCAATCGTCCACATCAGCCAGACAGCGGCGGAGTTCGCGGGATCTGCCGCGGCCGCAGCCATCGGCTTGCCGATGTGGGACTTGCCCTGCTTGGAGGGCAGGCCGGAAGCGGCGGCAAGCCTGCGGGCCGCGCTGTCCACCCTGCCATCCAGCGGCCCGGTGCGATTCGAAGCGGAACTGCTTCGCTCGGATGGCGAAGCCAGGATCTACGACGTCTCGCTCCGTCGGATGCAGGCTGCGCGGGGAGGCCCTGCGTTGGTCTTGGCGGAGGGGGTCGACGTGACCGATCTCAAACGCCTGGAGCAGGAGGTCCGGCACGCCAGCAAGATGGCGGCCATCGGCCAGCTCACGAGCGGAATAGCTCACGATATCAACAACGTGCTCCAAGGGATCGGGGGCGCGGTCGAGCTCTGCCAAACCCGGATCGGACGACAGAGGCTGCCGGAGGCGGAGAGCCTCCTGAGCGAGGCTCGGCAGGGCGTGTCGAGGGCCGCGTCCTTGACCGGAAGGCTGCTCTCCTTCGGGCACCTGAAGCCGGCTCGGTCGCGGTCGATTAGGCCGGAATCCCTGATCATGGGCATCTGGGATCTGATCCTCCGGACCACCGGCGCGCAGGTCAGCGCGCACCTCAGGATCGGCGATGCGATCCGACCGGTCCGATGCGATTCGGACCAGCTAGAGAGCGCACTTCTCAACCTCGCCATCAACGCCCGCGATGCCATGCCGGACGGCGGCGCCCTCACGGTCGGAATCATCAACTGCCGACTTTCGTCCGCGGATGTCGATGGCTGGGGGGAGGCCATGGCAGGCGACTACGTCGAGGTCTCGGTCGGTGACACGGGCTCGGGCATGGACCAGGACACCCGGACGCGCGCCTTCGACGCGTTCTTCACGACCAAGCCTGCAGGGAAGGGAACAGGCCTCGGCCTCTTCCAACTGGACCGCTTTGCCCGCCAGTCCTGCGGGGTCGTGCGGCTCGACAGCGAGGTCGGACAGGGCACGGTGGTGCGCCTTTACCTGCCTGCCACGAGTGCCGAGGCGGCGGCCTAAGGCAATCGAAGGAGTCTGGCCGCATTCGGCCCATTCGCGCACATGCTTCGAAGCGGAGCGTTCGCGTAAGTCCGACGGGCTCGGCTGTCCGAGCTGCCCGTGTCAGGCATGGCGTGACATGGTCTGGCACGGAAGGCGGCGGTGAGCTCCGCCCGATGTGGTGCGGCTACCGGGGCGACCGCCCGTTCTCGTTTGGCCCAAAGGTGCCGAGTGGCACCGCGTGCCGCAGCTGCGCCAAGAGCTCATGCCCGCAGCGCGTCGGCAATCTGTTGCACGGTTCGGACCCTGCCCATTCGCGGGAAAAGCTCGCGGAGGAAGAGCCTGTTGCTCGCCTCGGACATTCCCGAGAGCGCGTCCTCGGCGAATACGAGGGCATAGCCCTGGTCGTAGGCGGCTCGCACGGTCGATTCAACCCCGAGCTCCGTCGCCACGCCCGCGATCAGCAGGGTCTCGATGCCGCGGCGGCGGAGCTGCTGATCGAGATCCGTGGCGTAGAAGGCGCCCCACTGCCGCTTGGCGACGAGGACGTCACCTTCCACAAAGCCCGCCGCCTCCACGAGGGCGTCGGCGCCAGGCGGCGGCGCTTGCGGGGCGGGGAGGGGCGAGTCCGCCGGCAGATCGAGCACCTCGCGCTCCAGCACGTGGGTGAAGACCACAAGCCCGCCGCTGTCGCGTACGAACCGCGCGAGCATGTTCGCGCGATGCGCGACGTCGGCGAAGCTGATCGGTTTCAGCGGCGCATCGGCGCTGCCTTTTTGCAGATCGACGACGACCAGGGCCGTCGTGCTCCCTTTCAGGCGCAGGGGAGCCTCCGCGGCCGAAGCGGCTCCCAGGGCCGCCCCCAGGCCAAGTCCTGACACTTGCATCACGCGGCGCCGGCTCAGGCGACGACGATCATCGACCATCATTGAAACCCCTCCTTGCGGCTTTCCGCGCTCCCGCCGTTTTCGGAGGCCAAGCCCTCCTCACGGCGGAGCGCTGTCGTACGGACGAGACGAACCAAGCGGGTCCGACAGGAAGCTTGCGAGGTCGCCGGCGTGAAGCCCGAACGCGAGCAGCAGAAAGCCGCCCGCCAGGGAGAAGTTCTTCATGAAATCCCAGAACAGGTTGCGGGCTTGGCTATCGCCCGAGCGCCAGAAGTCGCCGGGCTTCCACCACTGCTTCCACAGCACAGCCGTAACGCCGCAGTAGCCGGCCATCACGAAGGCGGCCAGCCGGTCGGCGATGCCGGTCAGGATGGCGATCGGCATCAGGATCTCGACGCCCAGCCCGACCAAGATCAGAGCGCCCGCCAGTGTCGCGCTGGGCGCGATCTCCTTCGCTTGAGCGACCGCTCCCTTGAAGTTGATGATCTTGTCCAGGGCGCTGAACGGGAAGAAGAGCGAGACGAGAAGGTAGCGGACGGCGATCGCAACGGCAAAGCTCATCCTCAGACCCTTCACCGGTTCGCCCCGGGCGCGCCAAGCGCCGGCCGGCGCCGTCCCGCGCCCGAGCGGCCGAATGCCGGACGATCGAAAGCGAGGCGACGATCGAGAGCCAGCCGTGTCCAATACCGTACCTCGAAGCGGGGTTTTCCGTCGGCGGGCGTTTCGACGAGAAAGGTCCGGCTTTCGTCGAGAACGGCCGCAGCCGAGGCGCTCTTGGCAAGACACCGGCTTCCAGACCCGGACGCTGGCGCGAGGTGACGCGAGCAAGGAGGCGCGGGCTCGTTTGCAGCGATGGCGCGACCTTTCTCGTCGATGAGCCGGGCGGCGGGAGACAGCGAGGCTTGCGGCTCATTAAGAGACGCGTGAGCGGAACCGTCACTCGACAGCAGAATCCGACCGGAGCCGCAAGACCTTCTCGCCACCCGGCAACCGGAAGGACCGCGGGGCTGGCGACGTACGGATCGTCTGCGCCCGCGCAGCTTTCATTCGACGAGGAACCATCGGCCATGCCTACGCCGGACAACCACTACGACGTCATCATCATCGGGTCGGGCCCGGGCGGTGGATCGATGGCACACCGGTTGGCGTCGACGGGCAAGCGCATTCTCATCCTGGAGCGCGGTGGCTACCTGCCGCGCGAAATCGACAACTGGAGCTCCAAGGCCGTCTTCGTCGACGCCAAGTATCAGGCGAAGGAGACCTGGCACGGCCGCGACGGGACCACGTTCCACCCGGGTATCCACTATTACGTCGGCGGCAATTCGAAGGTGTATGGGGCGGCCCTGTTTCGCTTGCGCGAGCGGGATTTCGACGAGGTCGTCCACATCGGCGGCGTGTCGCCCGCTTGGCCGCTCAAATACGACGTTTTCGAACCGTACTACCTGCAGGCGGAAAAGCTCTTCCACGTGCACGGCAAGCGGGGCGAGGATCCGCACGAGCCGCCGTCGACCGAGGAGTACCCGTTCTCGGCCGTGTCGCACGAACCCAAGATCCAGCTGCTCAGTGAAGACCTGGTCAAGCAGGGATTGAGGCCGTTCCACCTGCCGCTCGGCATCCTGCTCGACGAGAAAGATGGCAAGGCCACGCCGAGCAGCATCTGCATAAGATGCAGCGCTTTCGACGGTTTTCCCTGCCTGCTCAACGGCAAGGCCGACGCCCAGGTGGTTTGCATCGAACCGACGCTGCGCCACCACGCCAACGTGACCTTGCTCACGGGCGCCTACGTGTCCCGGCTGGAGACCGATCCGGCGGGGGCCAGGATCACGAGCGTCAAGGTCACCCGGGACGGCCTCGAGGAGAGCTATTCGGCCGACATCGTCGTGGTCGCCTGCGGAGCGTTGAGTTCCGCCTTGCTGTTGTTGCGCTCCAAGAGCGACAAACATCCGAACGGCCTAGCCAACCGGTCTGACCAGGTCGGCCGCAACTACATGCGGCACAATCAATTGATTCTCATGGCGTTGCTCAAAGAGAAGAACCCGACGGTGTTCCAGAAGACGCTGGCGGTCAGTGACTTCTACTTCGAGTCGCAGGCCTCGGAATATCCGCTCGGACTGATCCAGATGTGCGCCACCACGCACGGCGAGCAGATCAAGGGCGAGGTTGTGCCGCCGTGGGCCGATTGGCTGCCTGAAACGCCGTTTGAGGCCATGGCCGACCACGCGCTCGACTTCTGGCTGTCGAGCGAGGATTTGCCGGTTCCAGAAAACCGCATCCAATACGAAGGCGAGAAGGTGATCCTCGATCTGCATCCGACCAACATGGAAGCGCTCCATCGGCTCAAGAGGGAGCTTGAGAAGATGATGGCGAAGATCGGTGCATCGCCTTTCCTGATGAGCCGGGACCTGTATTTCGGCCAGGATGTGCCCATCGGCGGGACGTCGCATCAAGCGGGGACCTGCCGTTTCGGGACCGACCCCGACGCCTCGGTGCTCGACCTCGATTGCAAGGCGCACGAGATCGACAACCTCTACGTCACCGACGCCAGCTTCTTCCCCTCGATCGGCGCGGTCAATCCGACCCTCACGATCGTCGCCAACGCGCTTCGGGTGGGCGACATCATCCGCAAGCGGCTTGGGGCGAGCCCTGGCACATCCCCGCAGCCGGTCACGGCGCGCTCACCCGAGCTCGAAAGGGTGTGAGGTTTTCGGCCGGGCGGCAATCCAGCACCGGGCGGCGCCCGCCGCGCGGGGTGGACTGAGCGCCTGAAATGGTTTTTCTTCGATGAGGAGGTGAGCGGATGCCTGGTCTCGATGCGCGATCGACGGCCCTGGTGCTGATCGATCTGCAGAATGGAATTCTGGCGACGAAGCTGGCGCCGAGGAGCGGCACGGAAGTGCTGGCCAACGCCAGGAGGGTGGCCGGCCGCTTCCGCGAGAGCGGTGCCCTGGTGGTGCTCGTTCACGTGGCCTGGGCCGCGGATTTCGCGGACGCTCCCCGTCAGCCTGTGGATCAGCCGGCGCCTCTTCCCGAGGGCGGATTGCCCCCCGCCTGGAGCGAGTTGGCGGACGGACTGGCGGGGCCGGGCGACATCGTGATCATCAAGCGGCACTGGGGCGCCTTCCACGGCACCGAACTGGATCTCCAGCTTCGGCGTCGCGGCGTCAGCACGATCGCGCTTGGCGGCGTCGCCACCAATTTCGGTGTGGAATCCACGGCGCGACAGGCGTGGGAGCACGGCTACGAGACGATCCTGATGGAGGATGTTTGCGCCAGTTCCTCTGCCGAATTGCACGACATGGCCGTCCGCCATGTCTTTCCCCGGATCGCGCGTGTTCGGCGGGCCGACGACATCGGCTTTTCCGCGTCATGAGCGCCGCGCGTCGATTTCAGTGCCTGGCTGGCGCGGCTCTCCTCATCACGCCGGGTCCGCCGGCGATCCTCGGGGTCTTGCCTGCGCGCGCCGACGATTCGGCAGCCTGCGCCACCCTGACCGACAAAGTCCGGCTGGCATGTCTCGAGGCTGCCGCCATTCCGAAAGCGAAGGAGGGAGTCCAGGCGCCGGTGGGTCTCGGAGCCAAGGCGGCTTCGCCTCTGTCGCGGGACTCCTACAGGACCGTCACGGTGGCCGACCTCGTCGAGCGGCCCGAGACGTCCCTCCGGCAGCCCATCGCACTCGGCGGTGCGCGCTGCTTCTATCTCGGGGTCGGCGATTACCGCTGCATTGTGCAGGGGGCCTCGACCGTCGCCATCCTGGGACAGGTCGTGTTCCCCCCGGGGGCGCAAGTGGCGGTCGAGCGCGGCTGCGAGGAGGGCGACGTGGGGTCGCCGCCGAAATGCGAATACAAGCTGCTGTTCGTACCGACGTCTTTCCGCAAGGCTGACACGAGCGGGGGAAAGACGGCTTCCGTTTTCGACACGCCATCCATCATGTTCGCATCGGAGGCCCCGCTCGCCCTCCCGGTGAAGAAGACGCCATGAGCCCGCGCGCCGCGCCGGCCCGGATCCTCACGGCCCCGCGGCGGATCGTTGCCGGTGCGGTGGCGCTTTGCACATCCGGTTGCAGCGCCTCGCCATCCCAGGACATCCTTGGATCCTACTTTCCGTCCTGGATGCTGTGTCTCGGTCTCGGGGTGCTGGCAGCCGTCCTCTGTCGGCTGCTGATGGTGCTGGTCGGCCTCAACGATGCCATCCCCCTGCCGCTGCTGACCTACCCGGCGCTGGCGCTCGCCGTCACCTGCTTGATCTGGCTTCTGTTCTTTGGGCAGTAACCCATGAGTCGTGTGCGTCGCGTCCTGGGGGTGGTCTTCTGCGTCCTCGCCATTGCCGCGGCGGTGATCCTGGGCTTCTTCACGCTGGAGCAGCTGGATCGGCGGCCGCGAACCGACGACGCCTATATCGACGCCGACGTGGTGCACCTCGCGCCGGACGTCAGCGGCCGCATCGTTCAACTGAACGTGACCGAGAACCAGGCCGTCAAGAGGGGGGACGTTCTGTTCGTGATCGATCCGGAGCCCTATCAGCTCAAGGTCGATGAAGCGGGCGCCAACGTCCGTGCCTCGCAGGCCGAACTGGCGCAGACGAAGAACAGCGTCGCCTCCCAGAACACCAAGGCCGAGGCCGCGCAAACATCCATCGAGAGCGCGCAGTCACAACTCGACCTGGCGACCACCACGGTGGCCCGGCTCGAGCCGCTGCTGCCGCCGGGCTTCACCTCGGCCGAGAAGGTCGATCAGGCCCGAACCAACAAGCGCAAGGCGGAGATCGCCCTCACGGAGGCGCGGCAGCAGGCTGTAGGCGCCCGCCAGTCCGTGACCAGCACGAAGCCCGACGAGGAACGTCTCAGTTCCTCCCAGGCTCAACTCGCGATGGCGCAGCGGGACCTCCGCAAGACGCAGGTCCGGGCGCCCTGCGACGGGCGGGTGACCGGCCTCCATACGGCAGTCGGCGAATACGCCACCCAGGGGACGGCGGTCTTCACGTTGATCGACACGGAGCGGTGGTACGCGGTGGGCGACTTCCGGGAGACCGATCTCGACGGTCTTCGTGCGGGGCAGCGGGCCTTGGTCTACGTTCTCAGCGAGCCGCATCGCCCCATCGGAGCGGCGGTGGACAGCCTCGGCTTCGGGGTGTCGCCCGACGCGAGCTCCAATTCGACGAACCTGCCTACCGTATCGCGCAGCCTCAATTGGGTCCGCATCGCTCAGCGATTCCCGGTCCGCGTGTTGCTCGACAGTCCGCCCCCGGACCTCGCCCGGGTGGGCGCCTCGGCTGTCATCGTGATCGACCGATGACGCCGCCCCAACGGGGCCCGCGTCAAGACGGCGCCCCCCCCGAGGTGGAAGACCGTACGCCGAGTTCGATCGCGATGGTGCGCCATGAACTGGCGCCTCGCCCGGGCCGGCTCTCCGCCGCGCTGCGGATGACCGCGATCGCCCTGATCGTGATCACGGTGTCGGAGATCTTCCGTACCCCGGACATCTCCACGGGCGCCTATGTCGCCTTCATCTTGTTCCAGGACGACCTCGGGATGACGATCCTCGGCGGCGTGTCGATCGTGTTCGGCATCCTGACGAGCATCGTGGTCCTGATGGCGACGCTGTCAGAGCCCGCGTTGCGGCTGCCCCTGATGGCGGTCGTGGCGTTTGCGGCGATGTTCCTGTCGCGCGCCACGAAGCTGGGCCAGGCCCTCTACGCGTTCGGGTTCTTCCTGTTCTACGCGCTGACCCGGGGCGACAACCTGTGGCAAGGATCGCTCTCCAACGGCAGTACATCCAACGTCGACGGGCCGGGCCTGCCGGATTTCATCTCCATGTCGCCGGAAGAGGCGATGGTCCACAACCTGCTCTGGCTGGCGCTGGCCTTCGGGCAGGCCGCCTTGGTCGTCCTGATCATCAACACGCTTTTCGGGCCCGATCGGGAACGCACGCTCCGCGATGCGGTCGCCGACCGCCTCGCCGCCGCGGTCGCCTTCTGCCGGGGCGAGCGAGGCGGCCGCGCCCGGATGGTCAGCTTTGCCCGGGAGGGCACGAGCTCCCTATTCAAGGAGAACAAGCTCGCCGGCAAGATGAAGAAAGGGCAGTTCGAAGCTGCCTTTGGCGAGGGCATCATCCGGGCGACCGCCCATCTGGTGCTCGTACTGCTGGCCTTCAAGCGTCTACCCCCGCATCCGTCCATCCCGGGGGCGCTGCAAGCGGCCGGCACATTCATCGAGGCGGCGGAGAAGGCCGTTCGGACCGCCTCGCCGCTGCCGGCGCCTGTGGAGCACCCGATAGAGGTCGACCCAGATGTAGCCGATGCAGGCACGACCGCGCTCCTGTCGGAACTCTCGCTCGCCCTCGCCGAACTCGGAACGGCGCTGGCTCCAGAACCATCCGGCGCGGCGGAAAAGGCCGGCTCCGCGGAACCTAGGAAAAAGGACGGCACGCCGCAGGCGAAGAAGAAGGACGACCCTCCGGAGGGGAAGAAAAAGGGTGGCCTGTTCAAGCCGGATGCCTTCACGAACCCGACCTACCCGCGGTTCGCCCTCAAGACCACGCTGTCCGTGATGACGTGCTATATCTTCATGAACCTGAGCGACTGGTCGAGCGTCAGTACCTGCATCACGACCTGCTTCGTCCTTTCACTCGATAGCGTGGGCCAGACCTTCCGCAAGATAGTCTTGCGGGTCACCGGCGCGCTTCTCGGGGCCGCGGTCGGCTTCGTGATGATCCTGTTCGTCATGCCCTTCTTGACCGACATCGGGCAACTCTTGTGCGTCATGGCTCCCGTGCTCTTGGTGGGAGCCTGGATCAAGTGCGGGAGCGAACGCATGAACTACGTCGGGCAGCAGCTCGCTTTCGCCTTCATGCTGATGATGCTGCAGGACTATGGGCCAACCCTGAACTTCGAGGCGGGGCGTGATCGCGTCGTAGGCATCCTGATCGGCGAAGTCGTCATCGCCACCGTGTTTTCCCAGATTTGGCCGGTCAGCGTGGGTGCCACGGTGCGCAAGAGCGTGGCCGAGGCTTTCGAACATCTCGCGGACCTTCTCGTGCTCGATCGCGGGAAGCCGAAGTGGCGCGCCGAGACCAGGGCCATGCTGCAGCGCTTCGACGGTTCCGTCGGCGAGGCGCGCACCGCTGTCGCCTA
>CAXSEU010000007.1:9475-11412 GCA_964236485.1 uncultured Lichenihabitans sp.
TCCCTTCGAGCCCGAGAAGGTGCGCCGGCATGCAGGCGTACGCCGGATTACCGCCGGCGTTCTATCGCGCCTGCAGGCCTTGGCGATCCCGATGGCGATCGTGGCCGATTACCCGCCGAGGAGCGATGCCGAGGCAGCCGGCTCGATGGACGAGCATGCGCATGCGCTCGCCGACTGGTCGCGCCGCTGCGCCAAGTGGATACGCAGCGGGAAGGGGGGCAGCGGCCTCGTGTCCTCGCTGCCGTCCCCGACCCGCGTGCACGCGTCGCCAACCATTGAAGGACCGCCACGTCCTCTGCGGCCCTTCGAGGAGGTCAGCGACGGACGGGCCGTGTGGTTCGGTATCCTCGACGCCGAACTGCGGGAGACGCTCGCCGCCGCAGGCTTCCATGCGACGCCGTCCGGCGCGGCGACATCGGCCGCTGAAGAGGCGACGAGCAGGAGCGATGCCCGCCCGGCATAACGGTCGGACCGTGCTTCTCCAGTCCGGTGCTGCCCGGTCCTGCCCCGGCTGACAGGCGCCAGGTGCTCAGCTTGTCTCGGCGGCTGTGGCGCCACGAACCCCGGTCTCGGCCTCGATGCCGCGCAGGACCCAGTTCAGACCCTGCTCGAAGACGACATCGCCGGACGGGTGGCGGGCTTCTTCCACCACCTTGGCGATGTTCGGGAACAGTCCCGTGGCGATCATCCGGCGGATATAGGCTTCGGTGGCAAGCTGCCAGGATCCTTTGTCGAAGCCGCTTTCGTGTTCCGCGCGCCGCTCGCGCGCTTCGTCCTGGACGGCACCGACGACGTAGGCCGTAACCGTCTTCACAGCCTGAAGGATCAGGTCGACATCCGCAAGACCGGATGTCGCGCTGAGCCTTGCCAGGCAGGCTTCGAGGTAGGCGAGCGCGTTCGGTCCCTGATGCGGCCGCCCGCCGAGCAAGGTGGCGAACCACGAATGAACCTGTGCCGCATGCCGCATGCGGCGGGCCACCGTCCTCAAGGCATCCCGCCAGTCCTGAGGAAGGGGTCCCTCCGCGATCATTTCCCCGTAGACCGCATCGGCCATCAGGTCGAGCAGTTCGTCCTTGGTGGAGAGGTAACCGTAAAGCCGCATGGGGCCCGCATCGAGCGCAGCGGCGACATTGCGTAGCGACACAGCGTCGAGACCTTCCATGTCGCCGATCGCGAGTGCCGCCTTGACGATGGCCTCGCGGCTCAAGGGCACCGGCGCCGGCCGCCTTGGGGGTTCGGGCCGCTCCCAGATGGGCTGAGTGTCGCGGGTCTGCCGATTACGCCGGTTCGCCATTCCCGCTTGTCCCATCAAAACCCCTTTGACACCAGCTCCGCGTCATGCGATACGGTGTATTTTCTCAGACAGTATATGGAGTGAGCTATTGGCCGGGTGCAGCACCCCTGTGCTCGTCGTCGGCGGCAGCCTGGTCGGCCTCTCGGCCGCGCTGTTCCTGGCGGCGCAAGACGTGCCGGTCGTCGTTGTCGAGAAACATCCCGGAAGCTCGCCTCATCCGCGAGCGATCGGCTACACGCCGCGAACTATGGAGCTTCTGCGGGCTGTCGGCTTGGGCGATTGCGTGCCGCCCGCACCGGCGGACTTCAGGCTGGTGCGAGCCAAGGTCGCGAGCCTCGCCGGCGAGTGGTTCGAGCAATCATCCTGGAACCCCGAAGGCCGCCAAGGCTCCAGAACCGAATTCTCCCCTTGCACCGGTGCCGCGGTCGCGCAGGACCGTCTCGAACCGATCCTGCGCGACCGCGCCATCGCGCTCGGCGCCGATATCCGGCTCAACACCAGACTGATCGGGTTCGAGCAGAACGCCGATGGTGTGACGGCCACTCTGGCCCGGCAAGACGGCGGCGAATACACGCTGCACACTCCCTACATGATCGCGGCGGATGGCGGGCAGAGCCCGATCCAAAAAACCTTAAAAATCACA
>CAXSEU010000007.1:11422-13285 GCA_964236485.1 uncultured Lichenihabitans sp.
GTCCGGGAGGCTTTGGGGATCACGCGGCAGGGTCGCGGCCACATCCGCACCGTGCGCAGCGTCCTGTTCCGCGCTCCGCTGGAGCGATACCTCCAGAGCGGCGTGACGCAGTTCGAAGTCAGGCAGCCCGGATTGCGGGCGTTCCTCACGACCTACAACGACGGGCGCTGGGTGCTGATGTTCACCGACGATGTCGAACGCGACGCGGAGGCGTTGAGCCAGGCCATCCTTCAAGCCATTGGCCGAACCGACCTGCCCATCGAGATTCTCGCCACCGGTCGCTGGGACATGATCGCGCTGATCGCGGAGCGCTTCGCCTCGGGCCGCGTTTTCCTTGCCGGCGACGCGGCGCACTCGCTGCCGCCGACGCGCGGCGGGTACGGTGCCAATACCGGGATACAGGACGCTCATAACCTCGCCTGGAAACTCGCCGCCGTCCTGGCGGGGACCTCGGACGCCCTTCTCCTCGACACCTACGACGCCGAGCGCCGACCGGTGTCCTGGGTCCGTCATCAGCAGACTTTCACCAGGCCCGACTACAAGGCCGACGCCAATGGATACGCCCAAGGGGAGCCCATCATCGACGACGATGCCATGGAGTTCGGTCAGCTCTACCGCTCGTCGTCGATCCTCGGTGCCGGTGACGAACTGCCTCCAGCCCTCCGACCGGATCAGTGGCGCGGCCAGCCGGGAACCCGGGCGCCGCACCTTTGGGTCGATCAAGGTGGCGAACGTCGGTCCCTCCTGGATTTCCTGCAGCCGGGGTGGGTGCTGCTGACCGGGAATCCGGCCTGGCGGGGGATCTCGGTGGACATCGGTCGGCGGCTGGGCCTCGCGATCAGGTGCGTCGTCGGGGATGAGGACTTCAGGACGTCACGGCCCGCCGCGCTCCGCGAAGCCTTCGGACTGAACCCCGACGGCGCCTCGCTGATCCGTCCCGACGGCTTTGTCGCGTGGCGCACCGTCGATATGCCCGCCCATGCCGCCGATGTCCTAACCCGAGCCCTTGCGGATGTCGCCTTCCTCACGCGCGACCACGGGGCCTGACATGGCAGCGCCGTCCCTTGAAGAACGCCTGCGCCGCCTGGAGGACCTCGAGGCTCTCCGTGATCTGATGGCTCGGTACGCCTTCCACATCAACAAGGGTTGGAAGGGGAAAACCGTGCATGTGGAGGCGATGCGGTCGATCTTCGCCACCGATGCGCGTTGGGAAAGCAAGGCGATGGGACTGGCCGCGGAGGGACTCGACGACATCATGGTCAAGCTGGCGGAAGCGACCGCACGAACCGAATTTTCCATGCACAGCTTCACCAATCCGATCATCGAGATCGCAGGCGACAGGGCCGAGGCCAACTGGCTGATGTGGATCGCGAGCCGGCGCGACGGCGGCCCGCCCAACCAGGTCTTCATGAGCGAAGACCTGACCTACGCGCGGACGCCCGATGGTTGGCGGATCAAGACCGCCGAACTGCATTTCGGGATGGCGCTCAACATACAGGTCCATTGATCGGCAGTTCGCTGCCGTCCAACCCCGCACACCCGAGGGTCATGAGGCGGCGGGCTCCTGCTCCGCTTCGACCTGTTCGAGGTTGCTGATCAAACGCCGCAGCAGGCTGTTCAGGGTCGCGACTTCGTCTTCGGTGAAGCCGGCCAGTGCCTCCTTGTTGCCCTGGAGCAGAACGTCGCGCGCGGCGGGTAGTCGAGACATCGCGGATTCGGTCAGGGTGACGAGGCTGCCCCGTCCGTCCTTGGGGTCCGACCGACGCTCGATCAGCCGATCACGTTTCATTCGGGCGAGCATCTGCGCCATGGAGGGCTGCTCGATCCGGGCGAAGCGAGCCAGGTGCTTCTGCGAACGCGCGG
>CAXSEU010000007.1:13295-19069 GCA_964236485.1 uncultured Lichenihabitans sp.
CTTGAGCGCCACGAGCACAGGCAGATGGCCGACGCCCAGACCGTGCGGCTTGAGCCGAGCCTCGTTGAGTCGGCCGAGGCAGCGAGCGGCTCTGTTGACGAGGTAGCCCGAGGTCGCGAACGGATCCCATTCGATCATGGAGAAGCCTCTTGCATTGTCACCTATCTATATATATAGGTCACTATATAGAAATGCAGGAAAGTGTCCAATATGTTCCAGCCGCGCATCGCCATCATCGGCGCCGGTCCTGGCGGCCTCACCCTCGCACGGATCCTGCATCTCGGCGGCATGGACGCGACTGTGTTCGAGCGGGAAACCCACGCCTTGGCGCGGCCCCAGGGCGGATCGCTCGACATCCACACCGACACCGGCCAGGCCGCGCTCGCACGGGCCGGGCTGACCGCCGAGTTCCGGCGGATCGCGCGCCACGAAGATCAGGGCAACCGCCTATATGACAGCGCCGGGGCGCTGCTCTTCGCCGACGATGCGGCCGATGGGGACCGACCTGAGGTCGATCGCACCGCCTTGCGCGACATGTTGCTGGCCTCCATACCGGAAGCAACCGTGCGGTGGGATCGCAAGCTCCAGGAGGTGCGACAACGTTGCGACGGCGCCTTCGACCTCGTCTTCGACGGCGTCATGGCCGGTCCGTTCGATCTCGTCGTCGGGGCCGATGGAGCGTGGTCGCGGGTTCGTCCCCTGGTCTCGTCGTACAAGCCCCAGTACACGGGCGTGACGTTCGTCGAGTTCGGCATCGACGATGTTGACCAAGCTCATCCGGCCCTGTCACGATTGGTCGGCCGGGGCAAGGCCTCGATCCAGGGCGGCGCCCGGGCCATCCTCGCGCAGCGCAACGGCAACGGTCACATCCGGGGCTATGCCATGTTCCGGGTTGCGGAAGACTGGGTCGCCAAGACCATCGATTTCTCGCAACCGCCGGCCGCCCGCGCCGACTTGGCGCGGCTGTTTTCGGATTGGGCGCCGGGCCTCGTCGAGCTCATACGCTCGTGCAACGATCACATCGTTGCGTGGTTGCTCCATGCTCTTCCGGTCGGACATCACTGGACCAACAGGGCCGGTGTGACGCTGCTCGGTGACGCGGCGCATGTGATGTCCCCCTTTGGCGGCGAGGGCGTGAACGCCGCGATGCTCGATGCGGCCGAACTGGGGCGTCGGCTCAACGAGGCCGGCGACTGGCGCGACGCTGTCGCGGCCTATGAGAGCGACATGTTCAGGCGTGTGGAGGAGCCGGCGGCCCTCGCGGCACGGGGGGCATCGACGGCCCTGTCGCACGACAAGCTGGCGGCGACGATCGAGCATCTGAAAGCCCATGCGGCCAGACGCACCCCGCACGCTGCCGCATCGTGAGGTCCGCCGGGTGCCGAACCCCGGCGCATGTCGTGCGATCCCGGACGTGCGTCCGAGCGCCGCCAAACTGTGTGGGTTCCGCAGCTCATACAATTCGTTGTAATTGCAGGGGATCATGTCTGTTCGGACCAGCCCGGCCGCGCTACCGGTGGCGAAGTGCGAGGTGGGACGATGCGGCGAACGACGGATGGATGGGTCAGCGGCCTCATCGGAGTGATCATCTTCAGCGGATCGCTGCCGGCGACACGGGTCGCGGTCGGCGGCTTCACCCCGCTGTTCCTGACCTCGGCACGCGCGGTGATCGCCGCGCTGCTCGGGGCGGCGCTGCTTCTTGTGCTCAGGCAGAGGCGTCCCACCGCCAGCGACCTCGGCTCGCTCGCCATCGTGGCGATCGGCGTCGTGATCGGCTTCCCGTTGCTCACGGGCCTGGCGCTTCAGCACATCACCTCGGCGCATTCCATGGTCTTGGTGGGTCTCTTGCCGCTCGCGACCGCGATTTTCGGGGTGCTGCGCGGCGGGGAAAGGCCGAAGCCGGCTTTCTGGCTGTTCTCGATCGTGGGCGGTCTCTCCATCGCGGGGTTCGCCTGGTCGCAGAGCGGCGGCGCCTCGACGACCGGGGACTTCCTGATGGTGGCCTCGATCCTGCTTTGCGGCCTGGGCTATGCCGAGGGCGCGACGCTGTCGCGGCGGCTCGGCGGCTGGCAGGTCATCTCCTGGGCACTCGTGCTCGCGCTTCCCGTCATGGCACTCGTCGCATTCGCAAGCTTGCCGCGCAATTGGGTCGGAATCGGTCTGCCGGTCTGGGCAGGGCTCGCCTATGTCTCGGTGTTCAGCATGCTGGTCGGCTTCGTGTTCTGGTACCGGGGACTCGCCCTCGGCGGCATCGCGGGCGTAGGCCAGCTGCAGCTCCTCCAGCCCTTCTTCGGACTGGTGCTCGCCGGGCTACTACTGCACGAACCCATCGCCTGGACGATGATCGCCGTGACCGGCATGGTGGTGCTGTGCGTGGCTGGCGCGAAGCGGTTCGCGTGACCGAACGCCCGGCAGCGACCCGGGCATGGGGCGGGCGTGGCCCCTCGGCTTCACGGCGCGAGGGTCAAAGCCTTGAAGCGCCGGACGTTGTCGGTGATCGCCACCTCGACCGGGAGGCGCTCCATGCTGGACGCGCCGTAAAATCCCGCCAGCCCTTTGACCTGGGCCAGCACGGCGCGGGTGTCCTCGACGGTTGCGATCGGGCCGCCGTGGCAGATGACCAGCACCTCCGGATCGACCTCGCGCGCGGCTTCGGCCATCTCCCGGACGCGGGTCACGGCCTCGTCGAGCGTCATCACCGTATGGGCCCCGATGGCGCCCGACACCGTGGTGCCGACGTGGGCCACGATGATGTCGGCGCCGGCGCGGACCATCATGCGCGCCTCTTCGGGGTTGAACACGTAAGGCGTCGTGAGGAGGTCGAGGTCGCCCGCGAGGCGGATCATCTCGACCTCTCGGTCGAACCCCATCCCGGTCTCCTCCATGTTGGCGCGGATGCGGCCTTCGAAGAGGCCGACGGTCGGGAAGTTCTGCACACCGCTGAAGCCCATGTCCTTGAGCTCGCGCAAGAAGCGCGGCATGGACCGGAACGGGTCGGTCCCGCAAACGCCGGCCAGCACAGGGACCCGTTTGACCACGGGGAGGACTTCGGCCGCCATCTCGACGACGATCTGGTTGGCGTCGCCATAGGGCATGAGGCCTGCGATCGAGCCGCGGCCCGCCATGCGGAAGCGGCCGGAATTGTAGATGACGATGAGATCGGCCCCACCCGCCTCCTCGCATTTCGCCGAAATGCCGGTTCCGGCGCCGGCGCCGACGATCGGCACGCCCGCGGCCACCTGCCGGCGCAACCGGCCCATGATCTCAACCTTTGACATGCACCACGTCCGCCTGTTGTGCGATGAAGGAGTGCAGCTTGCGCGCCATGGCGGTTGCAAGCCCTGGATCGTTGATGGGACCGTCCACTTCGATCACCTCGATCGTTGGCGGCAGAGCCGCGCAAAGGCCATCGAAAAGCGCCGCATCGGCTTGCCGATCGTGAAACGGGGCGCCCGGCTCGGACAAGAGCGAGATCCCGCCGCGCGGCACGAACAGGGCCACCGGCCCCCGCGCGGCTTCGAGCTTGCCGGCCAGGATGCGCCCGAGTTCCCGGCACTCCGCGGCCGTGGTCCGCATCAGCGTGACCTCGTCGTTGTGCC
This sequence comes from uncultured Lichenihabitans sp., assembly GCA_964236485.1. Classification (GTDB taxonomy): domain Bacteria; phylum Pseudomonadota; class Alphaproteobacteria; order Rhizobiales; family Beijerinckiaceae; genus Lichenihabitans. The sequence continues at coordinate 16,895 of CAXSEU010000007.1, forward strand.
CGTGGAACAAACGCCCAGCGAACCGCGTCGGCACCGTCGCGCGGGGCCCGAAGTTGACCATGTCCAACGCCCCCAGCGAGACCACCTGCGGCACCCCGAGCCGTCCGGCCGCCCCGAGGCGATCCGGACCGGCCGACAAGGTTCCGCCGACGAGTTCGTCGGCAAGCTCGGTCGTGGTCAGGTCGAGCACGCCCTTGAACGCACCGTCGGCCGCGAGTTTCTCGAGCGACCGGCCACCCGCGCCATTGGCGTGGAAGACCAGCACTTCGTAGCCCCGCGCTTCAAGCCACTGCCGTGCGACGGTCGCGGCCGGTGTGGTGACGCCGAACATCGTGACCGCGACGGCGGGTTTGCCACCGGCGGACGGCGCGGAGCGGCGCGCAGCGGCCGCCGCCATGCCGGCCGCCGCGGCCGCGGCATTGCCGAAGATCCGTGCCGACACGGCATTGAGGCCCGCCACATCCAGCACTGCGTTCATCATGGTGATGTCGGTCTGCCCGACATAGGGAGCCACCTGGCCGGACGCGATCGTCGACACCATCAGCTTCGGGACACCGACCGGCAGCGCCCGCATGGCGGCTGTGGCAACCGACGTGCCGCCCGAGCCGCCGAGCGCCATCACGGCGTCGAGCTTGCCGTCGCCGCGAAGCCCCTGGACGATCGCAGCCGCGCCCCGGCCCATGCTGGCCATCGCATGGCCGCGGTCGCGGCGGGCGACGAGCTCCGCAAGCGTCGTGCCGGCCGCCGTCGCGACGGCCTCCCGGGTGACGTCGGCGCCGGACGAAGTCGATCCGATCACGCCGACGTCGACGAGAATCACGTCGCAGCCGGCCTCGAAGAGCCGGTCGCGCACGAACAGGCTTTCGTCGGCCTTGGTGTCGAGCGTCCCGAGAAGGACGACGGTCGGCATGCGCGGCCTCCCCGCGGCGTTCAGCCGCCGGGCTCGATGAGCCTGAAGTCCGGCAACCGGCGCAGTTCGGCCTGCGAGCCGGACGGCGCGAAAGCGACGAAGATCCGCAACGGACCCTCGCCCCGGTTCATCGTCGAATGGAACCGTCCCCGGGGCACGTAGATCGTGGCGCCCGGGCCGACGGTCCGCGTCATCGGGCGTCCATCCCGGTCCTCGATCATCTGCTCGCCGGTGCCGGAGAGGACGTGGATGACCTCTTCGGCATCGGGGTGGTTGTGCCGGGCGTGACCCCGGCCGGGATCGAGCACGGCCACGGCGGTGCTGATGGCGACCGCCCCGTTGATCTCCGGTGTCACCGTGAAGGTGGTTCGGCCCCAGTCGAAACCGAAGGCCGGTACGTCGCGCTCGTCGACGAAGTAGCGTGGCTCATCCATGGCGATCAACCCTCGCCCAACACGTTGACCCGCAGAGCGTCCACGGCGACCGCGATGAAGATCAGCACGCCGCCGATCATGGTCACATAGAAGGATGGCACATAGACGATGGCAAGGCCGACGTGGATGACCGTCAGCAGCAGCACGCCGCCGAGGATGCCGAGCGTGCCGCCGCGCCCGCCGAACACGCTGACGCCGCCGATGATTGGCGCCGCGATGGCATAGAGGAGGAAGCCTTCCCCCTGGTTGGAGGTGATGGCCATCTGCCATGCCGCGAGGAGCCAGCCCGCCACACCGGAAATGAGACCCGACAGCGTGAAGGCGATGATCTTGATCCTCGGCACCCGGATGCCCGCCACGAGCGCCGCGGCGGCATTGCCGCCCGTGGCGTACAGGCTGCGGCCGAGGATGGTCCGCCGCAGCGTGAACCCCATGGCGATGAAGGCGAACAACAGGACGAGCGGCATCACGGGCCAGCCGCCGATGGTGGCCTGGCCGATCCAATTATAGCTGTCGGGCATGTCCGTGATGGTGTTGCCCTTGCTCAGCGCCAGCAGGCCGCCCTGGAGCGTGATCATCATGCCGAGGGTCTCGATCAGCGACACCATGCGGAGCTTGGTCACGCAGAGGCCGTTGACGAAGCCGATCAGGGTCGCGGGCACGGCTAGCACCACCAGCGGCCAGCTCATCGAACGTGGTGACTCATGTCCGGCGATGCCGCCGCGCGGTTCGCCGCCCTGGCCGCCACCGCTGCCCCGCCGCACGATCCCTACACCACCAGCGCCGCGCTCCGCCTGGCGCAGATCCGCGACAGCACCAGCCCGCAGCCCG